>JASFRI010000092.1:0-11866 GCA_050115015.1 Acidobacteriota bacterium | reverse complement strand
CGAGGGCGTCGCGCGCCGCGCGTCGTCCGGGGGTCGGGCTGCAACCGCACCAAGGAGGTCGGAAACGATGACGTCGATCTGGCGTTGGAGGGGGTTACTGGGATCGCTCCTTCTCGGCTGCATGCTGCTGGTCTCGATGCCGCCCGGCTTTGCCGAGGAGGACCCGTACACGAGCTATTCGTTCACGGGCCGGCTGGCGGAGGAGAAGTCCGGCAAGCCCCTCGCGAACGCGACGGTCCGCTTCATCTCGACGGAGCCGAGCGGCGAGACCCTGGAGACGGTGACGGATGCGAACGGCGAGTTCACGATCGACGGCCTGAAGGACGTCCTCTACGTCGTCACGATCGAGACCGCGAAGGGGAAGAGGATCAAGGGGATGGTGGCCGAACGGGTGGCCGGAACCGATCGCGTGGAGATCGTCTTCAGCCGGAAGACGAAGAAACACGTGGACACGATCCTCGACGCCGGCACGCTGCAGGTCGACATCGAGAAGGAGCGCAACTGGAAGCGGTTCTGGGGCGAGTTCGGGATCTGGCTGGGCACCGCCATCGTGGCCGGTGCCCTGGTGCTCTGAGACGGCCGCGGAGGGCCGGGGATTACGGCGTGTCGGACAGCAGGACCGCGCGCGTCGCGGGCTCCGGCTGGGAAAGCGCCGCGTTCGCGGTCCGGGCGTCGACCTCCTGGCGCAGCCGGAGGAAGTCGGCCCGGGTCCGCCGGCTCTCGTCAACGGCCCCGAAGGCATCCGCGACGTCCAGGCTGTGCGAGGCCGCGGCGAACTCGCCCCGAGCCAGCTCGATGCGGGCTCGCTGGTAGTAAGGTAGATAGTCGATGAAGCGGGTGCCGGTCACCCGGACCCCGTGGGCCGGGTAGGGGTGCTCCTGGATGAGCTCCCCGAGCTGGACCGCGGCATCGTCGAGCCGGCCCGAGTCGATCAGGCGGACCGCCGACTCGTAGCTCTCGTACCAGTAGGACCGGGCGTGCGCGGTGGAGAGGGCCGCCAGACATGCGATCAGCGACACGGAGAGGACGCGGGACCAGCCGATGCGGGGGAATCGATGGGTCATCTCGTGGATCCTCGCGGGGGCTGCCGTGTGTATATGGATGCAGCCCAATATCCATAGTCAAGCTTATGAGAAGATATAGGTAGGCAGGGGGCGCTGTCAATGGCCGGATTCGAACAAGCGGGATGAGCGTTCAAGATACTATCAAAAAAGGACTTGTATCTGTGGCTGGTGCCCGGCGCGGGGGGCTCTCCGGCCGGCGAACCGCCACCTCCGGGATGGAAGCGACATGAAGAACTGGAAGCCGGTCCGATGGCAGGAGGGGATGTTTCTCCGCCCCCACCACCTGCAGCGGGCGGAACTCTACCACGAGACGATGCGGTCCGCGGGGTTCCGGGTCGTGGAGCCCCAGGGCTGGGGCCTCTCGTACCTGGAGCTCGACGAGGAGCCGCTGGCCAACTTCACCCTCTCGGTGAAGCAGCTCCGGGCGGTTCTCGACGACGGTGCCGTGATCAACGTCCCCGAGAACGCCACGCTGCCGAGCCGCTCCTTCGAGGCCCTGATGACGGACGTCGGCAAGCCGCTGGACGTCACCATCGGGGTGCGCCGGCGCGAGGACGGCGTGCCGCAGACCCTGCCGGCGGGGGAGGGGGCCGGCATGAGCCGCTTCACCCCCGACGAGGAGGACGTCTTCGACGCCGATGCGGGGCAGCACGCGGTGCCGATCGAGTTCCTGCGCTACAACGTGCGCTTCTTCCTGGGCGACGAGCCCACCGACGGCTACGAGACGCTGCCGCTCCTGCGGCTCGTCCGCACCGGTGACGCGGCAAGGCCCGTCGGCTTCCAGCGCGGCTTCGTCCCGCCTTGCCTCGTCGTCGCGGCCTCGCCGGTCCTGCACGACATCGCCCGCGGAGCGGTGGAGAACGCCAACACCGTCCTCCGGGAGATCGGCTCCAGCCGGGGCGGCAACAACCCCGAGCCCCTGATCCTCTTCCAGGCCCTCGCCGGGGCGGTGCCGGTGCTGCGGGACATGGTCCACGACGGACGGGTCCATCCCCGCTGGGTCTACCGGGAGCTGGCCCGTCTGGCGGGGTGTCTGTTCTTCCGCGATCCGGACCGGGGATACCCGGATCAGGTGCCGGCGTACAGCCACCGCAACCTCGGCCCGGTGTTCGAGGAGCTCGCGGGCCTCATCTCCCGTCTCAGCAAGCTGGCCATCGAGAAGAACTGGGAGCGGGTGCCGATGCAGCGGGAGAAGGACCTGTTCGTCACCGCCTTGCCGGAAGGCGCCTCCGCTCCGGGCGTGAAGCAGTATCTGGAGGTGAAGGCCTCGGTGACCGCCCCCGGGGACGTGAAGAACCTGATCAAGGCCGCCATCACCAGCAGCCCGGAGCGCATCTCCACGCTGAAGACGTTCCGGATGCTCGGCGTGCCGACCGAGCATCTGCCGGGGCCGCCGCCGCAGCTGCCGCCCGGGCAGACGGCGGAGTATCATCGCCTCAAGATCGAGTCCGGCGAGGAGTGGGAGAAGTTCGTCGTCCCCTCCGGGAAGCTGTCGGTCTCCATACTCAACGCACCCCAGGACCTGGAGCTCAGCCTGATCCTGGTCTACCCCCGGTAGCCGGATGGGCAGGAGGCAGGGATGAGCGAGAAGCGGCGCCGCAAGCGCGGCGACAGCGTCTATCGGCGGCGGACCCGCGACACCTTCGAGGATGAGGGGGTCGACGAGCTCGACGAGTTCGATGACGATGAGGACCTCGAGGTGGAGAGCTCCCGGTCGCGGCGCCGCCGCCCGAAGCGGGGCGGCCGGCGCCGCGCCGCGGCCCCGGCGGGCGGGAGGGGCCGCCGCGGCGGCCGGCGGGGGCCCGACTGGGGCGCCGCGGAGGACGACGACTACGAGGACGACGAGCCCTACGACGACGAGGATGACGACCGCCGCTCGCGGCGCCGCCGCCGCCCCGCGGCTCGCGCGAAGCGCGCGTCCCGCAAGAAGGCCGCGCTGATCGACCTGTGCTCCCCCGTGTTCGGCTTCGCCGCCATCCTGCCCCGCGGGGACGGCGGAATCGAGCCGAGCTACGAGCAGTTCCGCCAGGGCGTGCTGCTGGCGCTGCAGCGCATCCGGGACGACGCCGAGGAGAACGGCATCGACAAGGAGGACGCCGAGGAGGCGGTCTACGCCCTCTCCCTGTTCCTGGACGAGCAGGTGGCGACCTCCACATGGAGCGGGCGGGAGAACTGGGCGGCGGAACCCCTCGGGATGGTGCTGATCAACGACCCCGAGGGGGGCGTCAACTTCTTCAGCCACCTGGATGCCCTGGCGGAAAGGCAGGTGGAGGTGAAGAAGATCTACCTGATCTGCGTCGCCATGGGCTTCCGCGGCAAGCACGTGCAGCTGGACGAGGTCCAGCAGGCCTCCCGCCTGGCCGAGATCCGCCGGAAGATCATCCGCAGCATCCATCCAAAACCCCTCGACAAGCAGGAGTTCCTGTTCCCGGAGGGGTACACGATGGCGGACCCGATCGAGGACGAGGCCCCGGCTGCGCCGCGGCTGTGGATCGGCGTCAGCGCCGCCATCGTGGTCCTCTCGCTCCTGCTATGGGGGGTGCTGTTCTGGCGTGCCGGCCGGATCCCCGCCCCCGCCGAGGAGGTCGTGGAACGGGCGCTGTCACGGCTGGATCCGGACTGGTCGCCGCCGCCCCCGGCGGCGGATGATGGCGCGGCGGAGGGCACGCGATGAAGCAGCTCGCAGGCATGCTGGCCCCGCCGGTGACCTTCGGCACGATCCTCGGCCTGGGCATCGTGGGGAACCACAACGGCTGGATCCCGGACCCGGTGTGGCGATGGCTCTGGCCGCTCATCGTTGCCGCCGGGCTGCTGGCCGCTGCCGGGGTGCTCTTCTGGATCGGGGTCCGCCGGTGGGTGTCGCCCCTGGCGGCGGGCTTCCTCGTCCAGATCGTGTGCGTGTTCCTCCTCGCGGTCGAACAGATCGAATCCCCCTGGACGACGCTGTGGGTGACGCTGGTCGCCATGGCGATCGTCTGCCTCGTGCTCGGCATCCTCTGGCTCATCACCACCATCCGGGCGAAACGCATCGAACGGATGATGACCGAGACCGACGAGGAGGAGATCCGCAAGAGCATGGTCGACGCCATGCGGAAGCTCGAGCGGGCGGTCGGCCGGAGGAATGCGGTCTACGAGCTGCCCTGGTTCCTGGTGTTCGGCCGGGCGGCGGTGGGCAAGACCACCGCGATCAAGAACTCGGGGCTCGGTCTCCCGATGCGGGAGGACACGTTCAAGGGGCGGGGCGGTACCACGACGCTCAACTTTTTCTTCACGAACGAGATGATCTTCCTGGACACGCCGGGCCGCTGGGCCATGGAGGGGGCCGACGAGGAGAGCCTCGGGAAGTGGAGAGAGACGCTCCGCCTGCTGCGGAAGTACCGCCGCCGCCGTCCCCTGGACGGTCTCGTGATGGTGGTCGCCGCCGACGATCTCCTGCAGAACACCGAGGATGAGCTCGAGGAACAGGCCGCGAACATCCGTGAGGTCATGGACCTCATCCACGAGGAGCTGAACTTCCGCATCCCCGTGTACGTGATCGTCAGCAAGTGCGATCTGATCCAGGGGTTCACGAAGTTCTTCAAGGGGCTGCCCGCCCAGCGCCGCGACGAGATCCTGGGGTGGAGCAACGCCGATCCGAACGAGGGGAGGGTGCGCCGGCAGATCGCCAAGGCCTTCCCGAAGGTGATCCGGAGGCTGGAGGCCTACCGCCTCGAGATGCTGGCCCGCCTCGCCTCCACCACCGCCGCCCGGGAGCTCTTCTTCTTCACCGAGGAGTTCAAGCGTATCCAGGAGCCGCTGTCCGCGTTCCTGGAGGTGCTGTTCAAGCAGGATCGCTACCACGAGCCCCCGGTCTTCCGCGGCTTCTACTTCACCAGCGGCACCCAGGGCGAGGGCTCCCCCCTGGGTCAGGCGATGGGCGACCTGGCGCGCACTCTGGGCGTGCCGGTCCCCCCGCCGCAGGCGGAGGAGGAGGAGGCGAAGCGCAGCTACTTCCTGCTCGAGCTGTTCCGCGAGCTGATGGTGGGCGACGAGGGACTGGTCGGCAGGACCGCGGTGCACTGGTTCCGGCGCCGGCGGGACACGGTCTTCCTCACCTTGCTCCCCGCGGTGCTCGCCGGCGGGCTGTTCTGCCTGTCGGGCATCTCCTTCCTGCGGAACTACGGTCTCTACGAGCAGATCCGCAACGAGGTCCCCGAGATCACGGCGAAGCTCGAGGAGTACCGGAGCGCCCCCATCGACTTCGCGGTGCCCCGGGCCCTGGAGGAGACCGAGAGGCTGCGTCAGTTCCACCGCAAGATGGTCAGCATCGATCCGTTCCGCCGGTTCTGGATGCGCCGCCCCGGCGAGCTCCGCGACCGGAGCCTGCAGCTGTTCCAGCAGGAGCTTCTGCGGTCCGTCTGGATGCCGACCCTGCGCCAGGTGGAGGTGCTGGCCTCGGACCCGGACGAGAGCTGCTCGGACCGCACCGACATGCTCTACGGCGTCATCTGGCTGCGCCAGGGGAACCGCCGGGAGTGGAGCGACGACCTGCGGGGCTTCGAGCGGGTGTGGGGGCTGAGCGCCCGGGAGGCCTCCGCAGTGCGCAAGGAGCTTGCCTTCCAGTTCGGGTACATGCTGGATCACGTGCCCCGGGAGCAGACGTTCCTGCCGGGCTTCCCCCTCCTGAAGGTGGCGGAGAGCATCCAGGAGGCCTGCACGACCCGGGGCGGCGGCTCGCCGATGGAGCAGTACGCCCGCATCCAGCGCGAGTGCGCCGGCGTGAGCGGCGAGGAGGCGAGCGACTGCTACAAGCGGCTGCAGCGCGTGCTGCTGCTCCACAAGGAGGATTACGCCCGGCTGGAGCGCAACCTGGACTACCTGCAGCAGGCCCTGGACGAGATCCGGGACGAGGAGGCGGAGGCGAAGCAGGCCCAGATGGCCATCGCCGGGACGTCCTTGCCCGACCTCTCCAAGAACGAGTGCCTCAACAAGTTCAACGACGAGATCCTGCCGCGGATCCAGCAGCACATGAACCGCGACGACGACCTCCTGAAGGAGTGCGTCGAGGAGTACGAGGCCACCAAGGACCGGTCGCGGATCGTCAAGGTCATGCGAGAGTTCGAGGACCAGCGCAAGGCCGACCTGGAGGAGCTCACCCGCGACGTCGAGCTGTTCCAGAGCCGCTGCGAGGACGCCATCGAGGGGGGCTTCGAGTTCGACACGGGGTTCCTGGAGGAGCTGAGCAACAGCCGGGTTCGCTTCGACTGCCTCGGGGCGCCCCCGCCGCCGCCGCGCCGGGCCGCACCGCAGCGGACGGCTCCGGCCCCCGCACCGGCGCCGGCGCCGGCGCCGCGGGCGACGCTGCAGTTCTTCGAGCCGCCAAAGAAGATCAATCGCCGCTACACCGGGGGTGGCTACGAGTCCCGCCGGGAGGCCTGGGAGAGCGAGCGGGTGTTCGCCGAGGCCGGGCTGGAGGAGGAAGAGGAGGCCCTGCTGCGGGAGATCCGCCGCCGGGTCGATTCCTATGCCCAGGAGTACGCGCTGCACTGGGAGGAGTACCTCCAGGGCCTGGAGCTCAAGCCGCGCCACGGCTCCACCGCCGGCTGGCTGGCGGGGCTCGCCGACACCCGGGAGTACGGGAAGCTGATCGATCCAGCCGCCGAGGCCCTCCGCGACGCCGCGCGGGAGCGCGAGCCCCTCTACGAGGCGCTGCCGGATCGCCTCGAGCCGCTGGAGAAGGACGTCACGGCGTTCTCCAGCGACGGCGAGAAGCTGGCCGACTACCAGCAGCACCTTCGGACCCTGGCGGCCACGCTGAGGCGTTGCGAGGAAGATCAGGCCTTCTACCGGAAGTTCCGGCGCACGGTGATGGACAACGGGCCCAACGCCCTGCGGGAGGCCACGGACTGGGTGAACCGCTACGCGGGCAACTCGGTGGCGAAGGGGGCGCTCAAGGAGCTGTTCCTCGAGCCGCTGGGCGCCGCCGAGGATTTCGTCGGCCAGCTCGACCTGGCCAAGGTGCAGTGGGGCGAGTTCTCCGAGGCGTGGAGGCGTCTGGACGGGCGGTTCCCCTTCTCCGACGATCCCGCCGCCGAGCTGGCGGATAAGGACGATCTCATCGACGTGTTCGGGCGGAAGTCCGGCCTCGTCCACTCCCTCGCCGAGGTCTCGTCGGGGCGCCTGACGCCGGCGGCCGCCGACTGGCTCGAGGAGGCCCGGGCCCTTTCGGAGATCCTCTTCCGCGACGGGACGAACGACTTCCGCATGGTCCAGGTGACCGTCAGCGCGGGGGACCTCCGTTTCGATCCGGCGGAGGACGCCAAGGAGTTCGATGCCCGGCAGCTCTGGCTCTCGTTCGGGGGAGGGCAGGAGAAGCGGGAGAAGCCGGAGGAGTTCAAGGCCGTCAGCCTGGGCTTCACCCTGTTCGGTCCACGGGCGAGCACGCAGGCGCTGCTGGCGATCACCCTGGACGAGCGGAAGGGGGCGTGGGGCCGGGCCTTCGGCAAGAACTACCGCGAAGGGGAATCCCGGGAGGTGGCGGAGGCCCAGGGGATCTGGGCTCCGCTGGAGCTGTTCGCCGAGGGACTTCCGGAGGAAGCCCGGCCGCGCGGCATCTCGTCCCTGAACCTCGAGTACCGGCTCGAGCTTCCGGTGGACAAGCGGACGGCGGTGCTGACGATCCCGCTGGAGGTCCAGGCCCAGGGGCTGGGGGATCTCATCCTGCTGTTCGACCGTCCGTTCCCGCCGCCACCGGCGGATCCGCTCCGGTAAGGAGGGCCGTGATGGGTGTCGACTACCTGGAACTGGGGTGCTTCGGAAAGGTCCCCTGCTGGGAGGAGCACTGGCAGGAGACCCTCTCGGACCCCTCGGCCCATGCGTTGCGGCAATGGGTCTCGGCGGGACGGGAGGAGACCGGCACGGAGGAGGCGGGCGGGGTCCGCTTCCTGTTCGGCCTGCCGGAGTCCGCGGACCTGGTGGTGGGGATCCTGCGGCCGAGCCGGGACAAGAAGTCCCGCAGCTACCCGTTCGCGGTGCTGTCGCTCTTCCCGCGCCGTCCCTATCGCAAGACCTACGCGACGCTCCCGCTGGCGCTGGTCCCGACCTGGGAGGCCCTCTCGGATGCCTGGGAGAGCCTCGCCGGGGTGGCGGACCGTTCGTCCTTCCAGGAGATGCTCGAATCCACGCTGGTCCCGTCACCTCCGGAGCCCCGCCAAACCCAGGCGGACTACGAGGCGATGCAGTCGGAGCCGCTGGGCCGAATGCTCGCGGGGCCGGACGGCGGCCCGCCCCGTTCGCTTCCGGGGGATCTGGGCGGGCTCGTGTCCCGGCTCAAGGCGGCGGGAGCGGAGGGCCTGGTGGCGGAGGTGCCGGTGTCGCAGGACCTCGCGGCGGCGGCCTTCGACGTGGCGTTCTGGATCGACATGGTCAACCGGCGGTTCCGGTTCAAGCGCCACGAGCCCGCGGTGTTCATCCGGGAGACCGTGGGGGAGCGGGGACGCACCGCGCTGCTGTCGTTCGGGAGGCTGCTCCCCCGGGACTATGCGGCGATCCTCGGCGCGGAGGGGAGTGCTTCCGACGTCGAGCGACTCGCGGAGGGCAAGGCGAACGCCGCCCGGGGGGGGCAGGACGCGAGCTACGGGGAAGCCCTGAAGCGCGGGCTGTGAGGGGCCGCGCCCGGTGGATGGGGGGCGCGGGCAATAAGTCATTTGATTTCAATGGAATAAACGGCCTCTCCCGCCGTGTGTGCCGCCGGGTTGACACCCCCGGCGACCTGAGAGGATAATCCGGGCACGTTCTGGCTTCAGCGAACCACCACAGGCGTCCGCACGACGGAGCGGGAGTGGCGACCCGACTGCCCGGGGGTCCGCTCGCGGCGCGTTACGGGGGATCATGAGCGACATCGACGTCGAAGGGTTGCTGCAACCGGTTTCCGAGGAAGCTCCCTGCGGTGAGGACGTGGAGTACGATCCCGTCTTCGGCGAGATGGTCCTGGCGGGCACCCGGAAGGAGGAGCAGCAGATGGGGGACGCCGTCGTCGACGCGGAGGAGCCCGACTGGCGGGCGGTCCGCACGAAGGGGCTGGAGCTGCTCGGCCGCACGAAGGACCTCCGCGTCGCCACCCACCTCGCGAACGCCCTGGCCCATACCGAGGGGTACGCGGGGCTCGATGACGGCCTGGCCCTGATCCGTGGAATGCTGGAACGCTACTGGGATACGGTGCACCCGCAGCTCGACCCCGAAGACAACAACGACCCCATCATGAGGGTGAACGTGCTCGCCTCGCTCGCCGACGCCGAGGGCGTGTTGCGCGGCGTGCGTCTGGCCCCGCTGGTCTCGTCCCGGGCGATGGGGCGCTTCAGCGTGCGAGACGTCGGGGTCGCCGCCGGCAAGTACCCGCCGGCCGGCGGCCAGCCGCCACCGGACACGGCCGTGATCGACGGTGCGTTCCAGGAGGCCCCCCTGGAGGATCTCCAGAGCACGGCCCTGGCCATCGATTCCTCCCTGGAGCACCTCCAGGGGATCGAGTCGTTCCTGGCCTCGACCATCGGCGCCAGCAGCTCTCCGGATCTGGATGCCCTCCGCGACGCCCTCGGCGAGGCGCGCCAGGTCATGGCGGATCAGCTCGGCCGCCGCGGGGTGGCGACCGAGGGCGGGGCCGACGCGGCGCCGTCGGCCGGAGGCGCGGCGGCGGGGCCGTCCCTGTCCGGGGAGATCCACACCCGGGAGGACGTCATCCGGGCCCTGGACAAGGCCTGCGACTACTTCAACCGGCACGAGCCCTCCAGCCCCGTCCCATTGCTCCTGCAGCGGGCGAAGCGGCTGATATCGAAGAACTTTCTGGACATCCTGCGCGATCTGGCGCCCGACGGCGTGAGCCAGGCCCAGAACGCCACCGGGGTGAACCCCGAGGAGTCGTCGTCCAGCTGGGAGTGATCGAGACCGTGACGGTTCGTCGGTGGCGGCGCCGCGATCGGGCCGGCGAGCGAACCTGAAAGAGGAGGTGTCCTTTGGCCAAGAAGAGCAGTCAGAAGTTCATCGCGAGGAACCGTGCGCCCCGCGTCCAGATCGAGTACGACGTGGAGCTCTACGGTGCCGAGAAGAAGATCCAGCTCCCCTTCGTGATGGGGGTGCTGGCCGATCTGTCGGGCCAGCCCGCCGAGCCGCTCCCTCCCGTGGCGGAGCGCAAGTTCCTCGAGATCGACGTCGACAACTTCGATGACCGGATGAAGGCCATGAAGCCCCGGGCCGCCTTCCAGGTCCCGAACACCCTCACGGGAGAGGGGAACATGAGCGTCGACATCACGTTCGAGAGCATGGAGGACTTCTCCCCGGCTGCCATCGCCCGGAAGGTGGACGCGCTCAACTCGCTGTTGCAGGCCCGGGATCAGCTCAAGAACCTGGTGACCTACATGGATGGAAAGGTCGGCGCCGAGGAGCTCATCAACAAGGTGCTCCAGGACCCCGCGCTGATGCAGGCGCTGTCCTCGTCGCCGAAGCCGCAGGACTCCCCGGCCGAGCCCGGGGGTGAGGAGTAAGCGAGATGGGTGATCAAGAGAAGCAGGCCGAAACCGGAGCGCAGGGGTCGACCATCGAGGCTGGCGAGTTCCAGTCCCTCCTGAAGAAGGAGTTCAAGCCAAAGAACGAGCGCGCCCGGGAGGCGGTGGAGCAGGGGGTCGGCATCCTGGCGGAGCAGGCGCTGAAGAACACGGCGCTCATCTCGGACGATGTGGTCGGCACCATCGAGGCGATCATCGCCGAGATCGACAAGAAGCTCACCGACCAGATCAACCAGATCATGCACCACGAGGAGTTCCAGAAGCTCGAGGGAGCCTGGCGCGGGCTCCATCACCTGGTCAACAACACCGAGACCGACGAGGATCTGAAGATCCGGGTGATGAACATCTCCAAGAAGGAGCTGGGGAAGACCCTGAAGAAGTTCAAGGGGACGAACTGGGACCAGAGCCCGGTCTTCAAGTCCATCTACGAGGCGGAGTACGGCCAGTTCGGCGGCGAGCCGTACGGCTGTCTCGTCGGCGATTATTACTTCGACAACAGCCCCCCCGACGTGGAGCTGCTGGGGGAGATGGCGGGGGTCTGCGCGGCCGCCCACACGCCGTTCATCTCCGCGGCGGCGCCTACGGTCCTCAACATGGACTCGTGGCAGGAGCTGGCCAACCCGCGGGACCTGACCAAGATCTTCAGCGCGCCGGACTACGCCGCCTGGCGTTCCCTGCGGGAGTCCGAGGACGCCAAGTACCTCGGGCTGACCATGCCACGCTTCTTGGCCCGGCTACCGTACGGCGCCAAGAGCAACCCGGTGGAGGAGTTCGACTTCGAGGAGGACACCGGGAACGCCGATCACAACAAGTACACCTGGGCCAACTCGGCCTACGCCATGGCGACGAACATCAACCAGGCCTACAAGACCTACGGCTGGTGCTCGCGGATCCGCGGCGTGGAATCCGGCGGTGCCGTCGAGGGGCTGCCGGCCCATACCTTCCCCACCGACGACGGCGGGGTGGACATGAAGTGCCCGACGGAGATCGCCATCAGCGACCGGCGCGAGGCGGAGCTCGCCAAGAACGGCTTCATGCCGCTCCTCCACAAGAAGAACACGGATTTCGCCGCCTTCATCGGTGCGCAGTCGCTCCAGAAGCCGGCGGAGTACGACGATGCCGACGCCACGGCCAACGCGAACCTGGCGGCCCGGCTTCCGTACCTGTTCGCCACCTGCCGGTTCGCGCACTACCTGAAGTGCATCGTCCGCGACAAGATCGGCTCGTTCAAGGAGCGCGACGAGGTCCAGAAGTGGCTGCAGAAGT
>JASFRI010000091.1:0-11936 GCA_050115015.1 Acidobacteriota bacterium | reverse complement strand
CTCCGTCCCCGAGAATATGTCACATTCGAGGAGGAGGGCTGTGCGGCTGGGTGTGTTCAGGCAGCCGCCCTTAGCCGCGTAACCGTTGCCATGAAAGGATTTTCGAGCTGTGCCCTCGCCACCCGTTCCTCGGAAGGACGCCGCCTCGACCCGCCAAACATGACCGATTCTCGGGGACGGAGGCCTCCGTCCCCGAGAATTTGTCAGGTTTGAGGTTGGGGGGGCGCGGGGGTATCCTGCCGGGGTGGGGGCCCATAGCTCAGACGGTTAGAGCGACTGACTCATAATCAGAAGGTCCCAGGTTCGAATCCTGGTGGGCCCACCAAATCGACCCGAGGAGCCCTCATGAACCCGATCCGTCGGCTGGTCCTGGCTTGCGTCGTGCTGTGCTTCGTGCTCCCAGGCCTGGCCGTTGCCCAGGGCAAGCCGCTGTCGCCGCAGGAGCGGGCCCTCCACGAGGCCGCCTACGCGGGGGATCTGGAGGCGGTGCACCCGCTCGTCGCCGGAGGGGTGCCGGTGGACGTGGCCGACCCCGAGGGGCGGACCCCGCTGATGTGGGCGGCGTTCAACGGCCATACGGCGGTCGTCTCCTACCTGCTGGAGAACGGCGCGGCGATCAACGCCAAGGACGAGAGCGGACGGGAGGCCCTGATGTTCGCCTCCAGCGGGCCGTTCGCGGAGACCGTCGAGTTGCTCCTCCAGCGGGGAGCGGACGTGAACGCCCAGGGCACCCTCGAGGGCTTCACCGCGCTGATGACCGCCGCGGCGGAGGGGCAGGTGGACGTCGTCCGCCTGCTATTGGCCTACGGGGCCGACCCGGCGGTGAAGGACGTGGACGACGACACCGCCGAGAGCTTCGCCAGGCAGAAGGGGCACACGGCGGTCATAGAGCTGCTCCATGACCCGCCGCCACCGGTCAGGAAGCCGTGACCCGCCACCCGGCCGAACCTCCCGGCCTGCCGGCGCGATCAACACCGGACCGACGCAGGGCTAGAGGGTGAAGCCGCCACGCCGCGACCCCCGAGAACCTCCATGCGCCTGCCGCCGCACCAGGAACCGAGCGATGCCTCCGCTCGAGGCCGAAACCGCCAGGCCGCGACCGCGCGAGAACCTCCACGGGCCTGCCGCGTAAGCAAAGGCCGGGGTGCGCGCTTCCTCTCGAGGGCGGAGGCGGTTCGGCGCCGGGCCGGGTTTCTCCGGTCCGATGCCGCGGAAAACCACCCCGTGCCGCACGACGGCGTGCTCTGGCCATCGCCAATCGATCCTGCCAGAATGCTCCGGAAGACCCTACGACAACGTCCCGCGACAGCGGATCCGGTCCCCGCGGGGTCCGGAGAAACGCCGGGAGAGACGCATGAGAAGGAAGATCCAGAAGTGGTCCGTATGGATGGGGCTGGGGGTCCTGTTCCTGACGGCGGGGGCCACCCCCCTGCCGGCCCAGGGGGAGGCCGAGGTCCCGGTGGAGGAGTTCACGCTGGACAACGGCATGAAGTTCCTGCTGGTCCAGCGCCCGGAGCTGACCACGGTCAGCGCCGGATGGGTGGCCCGCGTGGGCTCGGCCAACGAGCGGCCGGGGATGACGGGGATCAGCCACCTGTTCGAGCACATGATGTTCAAGGGGACCCGGCACATCGGGACCAAGGACATCGAGCGGGACCTGCAGATCATCCAGGAGCAGGAGGAGATCCAGACCCGTATCCGCGAGATCTACGCGGAGCAGCGGGCCCGTTACCGCAGGGGGGAGATCGACGACCCCTTCGCCCCGGAGAACCGCACCCCCGAGCAGCTGGAGCTCGAGGAGCGCTTCAACCAGCTCGTCCAGGAACAGCGCGACCTGATGATCAAGGACGAGTTCGACAAGATCTACACCTCCGAGGGCGCCTCGGGGATGAACGCCGGCACCAGCGAGGACTTCACCGTCTACTTCATCACCGTGCCGGCGAACAAGCTGGAGCTGTGGTTCTGGATGGAGTCGGACCGGCTCCTCGATCCGGTGTTCCGGGAGTTCTACTCCGAGCGCGACGTGGTGCACGAGGAGCGCCGCCTGCGCACCGAGTCGACCCCTACCGGGAAGTTCGACGAGCAGTTCAACGCCATGTTCTGGGAGTCCCATCCCTACAGCTGGCCGGTGGTCGGCTGGCCGTCGGACCTCCGGGTGATCAGCAAGGAGGAGGCCGACGGCTACTTCGGCACCTATTACGCACCGGACAACCTCACCGCGGCGCTCGTCGGGAACTTCGAGATCGACGAGGCGAAGGCCCTGGCGGAGCGCTACTTCGGCAGGCTGGAGCCCAGCCCCTACCCGGCGCCGGACGTGGTCACCCTGGAGATGCCGCAGCTCGCCGAGAAGCGCATGGTCGCCGAGTGCGACTGCCAGCCCCAGACGGAGGTCCGGTACCACACGGTGCCGTTCATGCACGTTGACTCCTATCCGCTGGACGTGCTGGCGGGCCTCCTGAACGGCCGGACCGGCCGCCTCTACAAATCCCTGATCGTCGATCAGGAGATCGCCTCGCAGGCGTTCTCGAACCAGAGCTCCGACAAGTACGCGGGCTCGTTCTCCTTCTTCGCCGAGACGAAGGGGGACGCGACCCCGGGGCAGCTGGAGGACGGCTGGTACGCCGAGCTGCAGCGGATCATCGACGACCCGATCCCGGACGAGGAACTGCAGAAGGTCAAGAACCGCATCCAGGCCGACGCCTTCCGCCGCCTGGAGAACCCATTCTTCCTGCTGCTGCAGCTTCTGATCTACGACAACAACGGTGACTGGCAGTACCTCAACACCTGGGCGGACAAGACGATGGCGGTCACGGCAGAGGATGTGAAGCGCGTGGCCTCGGACTACCTGACCCCCGACAACCGCGCTGTCGCGCTCTACTTCCGCAAGGAGGGGGCCGCCGCCGAGGAGTGGCCGGAGTTCATCACCGCGCTGCCGCAGCAGCAGCAGCAGATGGTCAAGCAGCAGATCCGGCAACTGCAGGCGATCCAGGACGTGGCGCAGCTGCAGCAGATCGCCGCGCAGATCGCGGCCCAGAAGGGGGGCGCGCCGCCGGAGTTCGCCCCCGCCCTCGACGCCATCGAGCGCTGGGTCCAGAACCGTATCGCGGAGCTTTCCGGCCAGGGAGGTGAGTGATGAAGGCGCGCGTGTTGCTCCTGTTCGTGGTACTGCTGGCCTCCGTCGCCACCGCCCCCGCGCAGGAGGTGGATCCATCGAAGGTCCCGGACCATCCGAACCTCCTGCGGTACGAGAGCCTCTCCTTCGAGGTGCCGGATCCGGATGATTACCGGCACGTCCTGGACAACGGCATCGTCGTGTACGTCGCCGAGGACCACAAGCTGCCGCTGGTGGACATCTCCGTTCGCCTGCGGGTCGGGGCGTTCCTCGAGGAGAAGCCCGGCGTGGCGGAGATGACCGGCACCATGCTGCGTCGCGGTGGCGCCGGCGGCATGTCCGCGGAGGAATTCGACGAGAAGGTCGACTTCCTGGCCGTCAACATGAACAGCAGCGGCGGGGCCACGGACTCCGCCGCCGGCTTCAACAGCATCAGCCCGGTGATCGACGACGCGCTGGAGCTGCTCTTCCAGATGCTCCGTTCGCCCGGCTTCCAGGAGGATCGGCTGAAGCTCGAGAAGGACAATCTCCTGGAGGACATGAAGCAGCGGAACGACCGTCCGCAGAGCATCTCGGGCCGGGAGTGGGGCTGGCTGATGCGGGGGAAGGACACCTTCATCTCCCACCAGATGACCAAGGCCGAGGTGGACGCGATCACCCGGGACGATCTGGTGGCGTTCCACAAGAAGTGGTGGCGTCCCGAGAACATGACCATCGCGGTCTCCGGTGACGTGGACGCCAAGGCGGTGATCGCCAAGCTGGAGGAGCGCTTCGCCGGCTGGAATCCCGAGGGTCCGGAGATCCCGTGGCCACCGACGGGTCCGGACTTCACACCGACCCCGGGCGTCTACTACGTCGAGAAGGACATCCCGCAGGGCCGGGTGGTCATCGGCCACCTCGGCAAGCAGCGGGAGAGCTGGAACGACAAGGACGAGTACGCCCTGCTGCTGATGAACGACATCCTCGGCGGCGGCGGCTTCACCTCGCGCCTCATGAAGCGCATCCGCTCCGACGAGGGGCTGGCCTACGGGGCGGGCTCCGCCTTCAGCATCGGGGAGTTCTGGCCCGGGGTTTTCCAGATGGTCTACCAGTCCAAGAGCCCGACGGTGGCCCTGGCCGCCAAGATCGCGCTGGAGGAGATGAAAAGCATCCAGCAGGACGGTGTCACCGAGGACGAGCTGAAGACCGCGAAGGCGTCGTTCATCGACGTGTTCCCCCGGCGCTTCGAGTCCGCCGAGGACATCGTGGACGTGTTCGTCGACGACGACGTCGAGGGCCGCCCCCACGACTACTGGGATACCTACCGGAAGCGGATCGAGGCGGTGACCCCCAAGGAAGTCCAGCGGGTCGCCAGGAAGTACCTCCAGCCGGACCAGCTGGTCTTCCTGATCGTGGGCGAGTGGGACGCCATCCAGAAGGGGGACCCCGACAACCGGGCCTCGATGGCCGAGTTCTTCGGCGGCGAGGCGACGGAGCTCCCGCTCCGGGATCCCCTGACCCTGGAGCCGATCCAGGACTAGCCCCGCATCCCGTTCACCGGCGGGTGGTGCGCCCCCCTCGAGGCTGCACCACCCGCCCCCAACCCCCTCTCCCCCCACAATTTAAGGCAGGGTCAGACCTGAAGTGTGCAGCCCCCCCGGGGGAACATCCGGCGCGCCGATCCGCCTCACAGGGCGTGAGGCCTCGGGACCCCGGAGGGGGCCGGTGCGTGCCGCGAACGGTGCCTCCGACGGCGGCGTCGCGGTCTCCGGGGCTGCACACTTCAGGTCTGACCCTGGTGTTAGCGCAGTGATTCGAGCGGGTCAGGGGAGGAGGGTGAGTGGGCCGGGCGGATGCAACCTGCGGGCGGGATGGCCGTATCCGATCGGAGCGACACCGGCATCCGGGGAGGATCGATGGACCACGGCTCGGGTCGTGCAAGACGGGCGCTCGAGGCGGGAGCGTTCCATGTTAGCCACACCCTGCACCGCGCCGGGATGCGGCTCGGGGAGCACCGGCACCGGAATGCCTGCCTGCACCTGGTCACCGGTGGCTGCTACGTCGAGTCCACCCGGACGGGAGGCCTCGAGGTCCGGCGGGGGCAGGTGCTGCTCAAGCCCCCCGGCATGGGCCACTGGAACGAGTTCCGGCACGGCGCAGCATCCCTCCGCATCGACTTTCCGGACCATATCTGCCGGGGGGCAGGCCTCGAGCTCCCCGCCGGCCCGGCCGTGATCCGGGAGACGGCCGGCTGGCGCACCGGCGCCGATATCCTGCGGGAGCTCGCGGCGTCCGATGACTGCACCCCCCTCTCCGTGCAGGGACTGTGCCTGCTGTTCGTCGCCGAGACGCTCCGACGGTTCCAGCCACGTTCCTCGGAAGGTGCGCCTCAGGAGCGCTCCGTGTCGACCCGGGGCGAGGAGTATCTGCGCGCCCACTTCCGGGAGCCTCTCCGCTTCTCGCGGATGGCGAGGGAGCTCGGCGTCGCACGCACCCACCTGGCGATGGCCTTCCGGTCGGAGCGCGGCTGCACCCTTGGCGAGTTCGTCCGCCGGCTGCGGGTCGAGTACGTGATGGACCGGCTCCGCGGCACGAGCCGTCCCATCGCGGCGATCGCCGCGGAGGCGGGCTTCTCGGACCAGAGCCACTGCTCCCGCGTGTTCCGCCGGTTCACCGGCCTGACGCCCGGCGCCTGGCGCGCGCGGAACCGGCCCTGACAGCGGTTCCAGGCCGGACATCCGTCCAATACCGCGACGCCGCTCCTCGGTTAGTGTCTCTTTCCGGAGATACGGTGACGATCATCGACGACGGCTGGCAAGACGGCGCGACGACGGAATGCCGACGGTATTCGCGGGAGAGGCAGTGCCGCCAGCGGCGTGGAGGGCCGGCGAAACGCTGTCGTATTCCCGGAACAGGACACCCGGTCCGCTCCGGAAACCGGCAGGGGGAGGCAGCATGCGGACCATCGTGAAGAGAGGGAGCATCCTGGGCGCCGTCCTCGCAGCCTGGTGGCTGGGGGTCGTCGCCTTCGCCGACTACACGGATCCCGTCCTCAACTTCTGGATCGTGCTCGGTATCGAGGCCGCCGGCATGCTCTGGATCCTGCAGGGCACGGCGAGGGAGGGCCGGCGTTACTGGCGACAGGTCGCGGCGGGCACGGGGGCCTTCGCGATCGTCGCGGCGATCCTCTTCGTTGCCACCTATCTCGGCTGGTCGGTGCTGGCGCCGGACTATGCCGACGTCGCCGTCGCCCGCCAGCGCGCCCTCTACGAGGCCAGCGGGCAGGTGCCCGACGACCTCGAGGCCCGCCTGGAGACCCTGCACGGGATGTTCACGCCTCTCCGGCAGTCCTGGTTCGGCTTCGTCGGCACCCTCGTGACCGGATTCGTGTTCTCGCTGCTCGGGGCGATCCCCCTTCGGGAGAAGGTCGCGGCGCGGCCGAAGCGAAGGACGGAGGGCCGAGCGCCAGCTCGGTGACCGCCGGGAGGCTCGTCCCGCACCCGGTCGGTAGGCCGGAGCGGAGTGGCCGGCAAGCGAAAGGACCGACAGGTAGGTGTCGGATCGTCCACGCCACCGGTTCCACGCGCTTCGGGCGAAGGGCCGATCCGTGTGCGGGAGGGGTGCACACTTCAGGTCTGACCCTGCCTCAAGTTCCTTCTTCGTGAACAGGTTGCGCGGAGAGTGTGAAGTCGTACCGGAGCGGGGGATCGCCGCCGGGGTCAGGGGTTCGAGCCGGGCTCGGGGGTGACGCGGGTCAGCGTGAAGGTGCCGGTCTCGATGGTCTTCCCGTCCTGGTCGACGTGGGAGTGCTCCCCGTGCATCCTCCCGTCCTTGATCTTCCCCATGAAGATGTAGCCGTGCTCGGGCTTCCGGTCGTCCTGGACCCGCCCCTTCAGCTTGCCGAACTCCAGGCTGCCCTCGGCGGTCCCCTTGAAGACGCGGGGCTCGCCCTCCCAGAGGAAGCTGAACGCGACATCCCACCGCTCGGTGGCGCTCGGGGTGAACACGGCCTCGATCTTCCCGGTCTGACTCTGGTCCCCGTTCGTCCACACGAAGGAACCCTGGAACGTCTGGGGTCCCATGGCGGTTGCCGCTGCGGCCGGCCCGGCGAGGATGAGGGCGGCGAGGAGCACGACGAGTCTCTTCATGATGCGTCTCCCGGGAGCGAGGTTTTCCGGATCATCCCACTTCACGGGCGTTTTCGCAATCCCGCCCGCCCGGCGCCTGCCGGCACGGGGTCCCGGGAGGGGCCTCCCGTGCGGCGGCGACGCGGGATTACAATGGACTCCCGCACGGAAATGAGTCGGCGTGGAGGCGGAGCATGCGAGCACGCATCGGCGGGGGCGTCCCCGCTCCGGAGCATCCCCTCGCCACGGTCCGCCCCGGGATCTCCCGGGCGATCCGGGCGGGAGTCGTGCGGCGCCGGACCGTGGTCTGGTTCGCGTTGCTGCTGGCCGGCGTCCTCCCGGCGGTCGCGGGGGAGCCGGGGGCGATCGCCCTGGAGGATGTCCTCGCCTTCGACCCCACCGAGGCGGCCGCCGCCTGCGGCAACGTGGACTACGGCTCCCGGCCGCCGTCGAGCCCCGCGCCGACCGTGGCACCGAACCCGGACGGACCGACCCTGCTCGACATGTACCTCTTCGTGCTGGCCATCGACCAGGTCAGCACGGCGACGAACTCCTTCCGGTTCGAGGGGTACGGCGGGCTGATCTGGTGCGACGTCCGCGAGGCATTCGACCCGGAGGCCGCCGGCGCGACGTTCCGGGGCTTTCCCGGCGACGCGGCGTTCCAGCGCCTGGAACGGATGTGGGAGCCCGGCGTGCTGATCCCCACCTCCCTGGGGCCCACGGACATCGGGCAGCCGGAGCTGTTCATCTTCCATGACGGGACCGTCAGCCTGCGGCTGAAGTTTCACCGGCGCCTCTCCGCGGCCTATGACTTCTCCCGCTTCCCCCTGGACCACCAGGTCCTCGAGATCCCGATCGAGACCTCGCTCTACCGCTCCGATCAGGTCGTCATCCAGGAGGCGCGGGGTCAGGTCGGTCTCGGCCGTCATGTCGACATTCCGGAATGGCGGCTGGAGGGGTACCGGGTCTCCATCGGGAAGGTCGGCGACTTCCAGCGCTTCCTCCTGGAGATCTCCATCGGACGGGAGGTTGGCTTCTACCTCTGGAAGATCCTCCTGCCGCTGTTCATCATCTCCTGCGTCGCCTGGTCGACCTTCTGGCTGACGCGGGACGCGCTGGCCCAGCGGCAGCGGCAATCCGCCACGGCGGTCCTCACGGTGGTGGCATTCCAGTTCATCGCCTCGGGGGATCTCCCCCGGGTCGCCTATCTCACGGTGATGGACGGCATCATCCTCTGGACCTACCTGTGCACCGGCGGCACGCTGCTCACGAACGTCCTGGCCCACCGCCGCTTCCGCCGTGCCGAGGGGGCCGGCCTGCGCGCCGATCGCCTCGGCCGGATCGCCTTCCCGCTGGTCTACCTCGGGGGCGTGCTGATGATCCTGGCCATCGGCTACCTGGCCTGAGCCGCTCCCACGATGGTGCGGAGAGCGTTGCTCCGCGGGCCCAGGGACGGCGGAGGCGAGACACCCGCCCCGCCGCTGGCGGCCCGGCGCCCGACGGTTCCCCCTGTCCGGAGCCGAAACGCGGCCCGGCGCTGGAGCGACATCCGTGGGCCACGATGAGCCGGCGCACCCGGCCGGAGCGCGACCCGGTTCCACCTCGGGGCCGTCCTCCGGTATCGCCGAGGGATGCCGCACCACGCACGCGCCGTGCCCCACCGGCCGCCGGAAACCGCACCGCTCCGCCGTCGCGCCCGGCGTGACCCAGGTCACGGCGGCTCCCGCCCCGCTGCGCCACGATCCCGGTAACGACACGCGAACGGGCACGAGGAGGGCAAGCCATGAGACCCACGGAGATTCTGAAGGACGAGCACCGCGTCATCGAGTCCGTGCTCGATTGTCTGGAGGTCCTCGCGGACCGCTGCGAGCGGGAGCGCAGCCTGGACGACGAGACCGCCGCCCGGATCATCGACTTCCTGCGCACCTTCGCCGACCGGTGCCACCACGGGAAGGAGGAGGCGCAGCTCTTTCCCGCCATGGAGGCCCGCGGCTATTCCCCCGACGCCGGCCCGGTGGCGGTCATGCTCCTGGAGCACACCCGCGGCCGTGAGCTGATCCGCGCGATGGACGAGGCCCGCGCGGGCGCCGCCGCCGGCGACGATGGGGCCTGCCGCCGCTTCACCGGCAACGCCCGGGCCTACCTGGGGCTGCTCCGGGAGCACATCCAGAAGGAGGACCACTGCCTGTTCCCGATGGCGGACCAGGCCCTCACCGCGGAGGACCAGGCGGCGCTGCAGGAGGCCTTCCGCCGGGTGGAGGCGGAGGAGATCGGCGCCGACGTGCCCGAGCGCTACCGGCGGATTGCCGCGTCGCTGGTCGAGAGGCTCGGACGGGGCGTCGCGGCGGGGTAGATCGGGTCCGGAAGCCCGGCCGGGCGCACCCCGGCCGCCGGCGCCTTGACCCCGGGCGGCGTGGGTCGCTACGCTCCCCGGATGCTCGAGCCCGGCAAGCGCCTCGGCCACTACGAGATCCTCGGCACCCTGGGCGCCGGGGGGATGGGGGAGGTCTACCGCGCCCGGGACGCCAAGCTGGATCGCGACGTCGCCGTCAAGGTCCTCCCGCCGGAGGTGTCCCGGGATCCGGATCGGGTCGCCCGGTTCCAGCGGGAGGCGCGCGCCGCCTCGGCGCTGAACCATCCGAACATCCTGCACGTCTACGACATCGGCCACGAGGGCGACACCTTCTTCCTGGTCATGGAGCTCGTCGAGGGCTCCACCCTCCGCGACCTGCTGGCGGAGGGCCCGCTTCCGCCGCGCCGCCTCCTCGAGATCGGCGAGCAGATCGCCGCCGGCCTCGCGAAGGCCCATGCCGCCGGGATCGTGCACCGGGACCTGAAGCCCGAGAACGTCATGGTCACCGGCGACGGGCTGGTGAAGATCCTCGACTTCGGGCTGGCGAAGCTGAACCCCGCGCAGGACGGCTCCAGCTCCCAGATGGCCACCGCACTGGCCACCGGCTCGGGCGTGGTCCTGGGCACCGCGTCCTACATGTCCCCGGAGCAGGCGAGGGGGCGGCCGGTCGCGTTCGAGTCGGACCAGTTCTCGCTCGGCACGGTGCTCTACGAGATGGGCTCCGGAAGGCGGCCGTTCTCGGGGGAGAGCTTCGTGCAGATCCTCAACGGGATCATCGAGGACGAGCCGGAGCCGCTGCTGCGCACCAACCCGAAGCTGCCGCAGCCCCTCGGGTGGATCGTCGCCCGCTGCCTGGCGAAGGAGCCCGCGGAGCGCTACGCCGCGACGGTCGACCTGGCGCGGGACCTGCGCAGCCTGCGGGAGAACCTCTCGGACCTGACCCAGGCGTCCCTCACGACGACGGCGCCGGAGGAGCGCTCCCGCCGGCGGGCCGGAGGAGGCCGCGGACTCGCCATCGGGCTCGTCGCGGGCCTGGCCGTCGGCGCCGCCGCGATGGCGTGGCTCGCGCCGCGGCTGTTCCCGCCGCCGCCGCCGCCGGAATTGCGGGCGCTGAGCTTCTCCGGGGCGGACGGCATGGCCGACGCCTCCCCGGACGGGCGCACCCTGGCCTTCGTGTCGCTGCGCGGCGGCCGCTCGCGGATCTGGCTCAAGCAGCTCGCCGACGGCAGCGAGATCGCCCTGACCGGGGGAGAGGATCTGGCGCCCCGGTTCTCGCCCGACGGCAGCTCGGTCCTGTTCGTGCACGAGGAGGGGCACCTCTCCTACCTCTACCGCATCTCGGCCTTCGGCGGGGAGCCCCGCCGGGTCCTCGCCGACGCGATGGCCGGCGCCTGGTCCCCCGACGGCCGGTCCCTCGCCTTCATCCGCTATACCCTCCAGGAAGGGACCACCGTCTCCCAGGTCGGGATCGCCGATGCCGACGGCGGGGGCGAGCGCATCCTCGCGGAGGTGCCCCGCCGCGCCCTGGAGGGCCCGAGGTTCTCCCCGGACGGGCACTGGATCGCCGTCGTCGGGGGCGGGTTCGGCAACTCCGAGGGGCGGGACGAGATCCTGCTGGTCCGGCCCGACGGCTCGGAGGTCCGCGGGGTGCCGACACCGGGCAAGGGGGGCGACGTGTCCGCGGTGGCCTGGCTTCTCGGAAGCCGGAAGGTCGTCTACATCCAGGGGGAGTCCCAGACCAACGTGGCCCTCGGGACCACGACGGTCAGCTCCGGCGCGGGCCGCCTCCTGCTTCACGACCTGTTCTCCGGCGACTCCCGGGTGCTGCTCTGGACCCCGAACCTCGCCTTCGCGGTGGACGTGGTGGACGACGGGGAGGTGGTGTTCGACGCCATCACCGCCACCCAGAACCTGCAGGAGTACGTCCTGGCGGACGGTACCGGCGCGTCCCCCCGGGCGCTTTCCCAGGGGGGGAGCCTGGACCGCCAGCCGATCTACACCCCGGACGGCAAGTGGATCGTCTACTCGTCGAATCGGACCGGGAACCTGGACATCTGGGCCCGCAGCCTGGAGGAGGGCAGCGAGCGCCGACTGACCGACCACGAAGACGACGACTGGGATCCCGGCTTCCTGCCGGACGGTAGGCTGATCTTCACCTCGCGCCGGACCGGGAACTTCGAGATCTGGCTGGCGGAGCCCGACGGCAGCGGCGCCCGGCAGGTGAGCCACGACGGCTTCAACGCCGAGAACGCCACGCCGGCCCTGGGCGGCGAGTGGCTGGTCTACAACTCCGGGAACCCGGAGCACTCCGGCCTGTGGAAGGTCCGGCTGGACGGCACCGAGGCGACGCAGCTCGTCGAGGGTG
>JASFRI010000090.1:0-12073 GCA_050115015.1 Acidobacteriota bacterium | reverse complement strand
CGATGCCACGCTTCCTCCTGACCCCTTCCGACCCTCGCCCCGTCACGAACGACGGTCCTTCCCCGCCGGGGATGATCGGCCTCGCCTCGGGGCGGGACGATCCGTGCCGCCGGCCCCGACGCCGTCCCGGTTCAGCCGCTCCACGAGGACCCGCGACGGACGAAACACCAGCGACCGCTTCGCGGGGATCCGGATGGTCTCGCCGGTCTTCGGATTCCGCCCCTTGCGGGACCGGCGCCCGACGACCTCGAGCCGGCCCAGGCCGGCGATCTGTACCTGCCCCCCGGCCGCGAACTCCCCTTTCATCCGCGCCAGGAGGCACTCCACGATCCTGGAGGATTCCCGCCGGGAAATGCCCCCGTGGCACCGGTAGACGACATCGACGAGGTCGAGCTTCGTCACGTACCGGCCTCCCGGTTCTGTATCGACAGGTAGTTGGATTCAGAACTTAAAGCAATCTATGAAAACCAGAGGCAAATGTCAAGTAAGACTTTAACTCATCGACAACCGATAAGTCAAGCCTTTGTAGGGAGATGGAAGGTTGGAACCGCTGGGATCCCTGCGTGGCGCGGAATTCGCCTCAACCGGCGCCGCCGGCACGCCCGAAGTCGTCATCCAGGCGTACCACGTCGTCGAGCTCGGTGGTCGACACCTCGAAGAGCACACAGCGCTCCAGGGCCTCGAACCGGTGGCGGTGGCCCGCCGGGATGTGCCGGGCCTCACCGGGCCGGACGTCTTCCTCGAGGAGCTTCCCGTCCCGCTCCGACGTGAACCGGAGGCGTCCCTCCTGCAGGTAGAAGGCCTCGTCCTTTTCCCGGTGGTACTGCAGGCTGAGGCGCTTCCCGGCCTCGATCACCAGGACCTTGCCGACGTAGCGATCGGTGTGGGCGAAGATCTCCTCGTGTCCCCAGGGCTTCTCGATGCGACGCACGCCTCACTCCTCCCTTCCGGCCGCTGCGCTGTCCGGCAAAAGCTCGCGCCTCACCAGCGCCGTGATCTCCGCGGCGGTGGGCAGGCTCAGGGCCTGCCGGACGACCTCCCGCGCCTGCCCCACGTCCACCCGTTCCAGGGCTTCCTTCACCAGCGGGATGGAGGCCGGGTTCATGCTGAGCTCCACCAGCCCCAGGCCCAGCAGTACCGGGAGGTACGCGGGCTCCGCCGCCATCTCGCCGCACAGCGACACCGGGATGCCGGCGGCCGCACCGGAACGGATGACAAAGTCCAGGGTCCGCAGCACCGCCGGATGGAACGGCTCGTACAGATAGGCGAGTTCGTCATTCCCCCGGTCCAGGGCGAGGCAGTACTGGATCAGGTCGTTCGTCCCGATGCTGAAAAAATCCACCTCGCGGGCCAGGTGGTCGGCGATGGCGGCGGCGGAGGGCACCTCGATCATGATGCCCACGTCGAGCTTCTCCGCCATCGCCGCCCCCTCTGCCCGTAGCTCCTCCCGGCACTCGTCCAGCACCGCCCGGACCTGGCGGAGCTCCGCCACGCCGGAGATGAGGGGGAACATCACCCTGATGGGCCCGTGGGCGGAGGCGCGGAGCAGCCCTCGCAGCTGGGTCTTGAAGATATCCGGGCGCTTCAGGCAGAAGCGAACGGCCCGTATCCCCATGACGGGATTCGTCTCGCCCCGGTCCAGCACGTCGTGGAAGTACTTCTCCCCCCCCAGATCCAGGGTGCGGATCACCGCCCCGTGGGGCTGGCAGCGCTCCGCGAGCATGCGGTAGACCTCGTAGTGGCGGTCCTCGCTGGGAAGCTCGGGGGAGCACTCGAGGAAGAGGAACTCCGACCGGTACAGACCGACCCCCTCGGAGCGCATGCGCAGCGCCGTATCGATGTCCTCGGGAAGCTCTATGTTGGCCCGTACGGCGATCTGGACGCCGTCCGCGGTCAGGGCCGGCCGGTCGGGCCTCTCGAGGTACCGCGCGCGCTGCTTCGCCTTCGCGTCCCGGCGGCGCTCGTACTCCTCGAGGACCTCGGGCGGTGGGTCGACGAACACCACGCCCATCTCCCCATCGAGGACCAGCAACTGGTCGTTCTGGACCCGATGGCTGAAGTCGTGGAGACCGACCACCGCCGGGATCTCGAGGGCATTCGCGATGATCGCCGTGTGGGAGGTCCGTCCGCCGGCGTCGGTGCAGAAGCCGATCACGTGGGGGTGCTTGAGCAGGATCGTGTCCGAAGGCGAGATCGCCGGGGCCACGACGATGCTGTCCTCCGACAGGTCCGCCAGATCCCGGTGGTCCGTTCCCGCGAGCTGCTGCTGGAGCCGGTTGTGAACGTCCTCGATGTCGTGACCACGGTCCCGGATGTGTGGATCGTCGATGCTGGAGAAGGCCTGCAGGAAGCGGCGGGCGGTGCGCTGCAGGGCCCACTCGGCGTTCACCCGGTCCGTCTGGATCCGCCGACGGCTCTCTCCCGAGAACGCGGCATCCTCCAGGATCAGCCCCTGGGCATCGAAGATCCCGGCGTAGCTCTTGCCGATCTCCGCACTGACCCGGTGCTTCATGTCCTGGAGCTCCCTGCGCGCGCGGGCCACCGCCCGGTCGAAGCGCTCGAGTTCCCGATCCACCTCCGACGCCGCGAGGGGTACCCGGAAGATCTTCTCGGTCCGCGTCTCCAGGACGACCGCCGGACCGATGGCGATGCCCAGCGAGGCGCCGATCCCCTGGAAGGGATGCCGTCCGGTGCCGCTCACTGCCCCTCCCCGAACCGGTCCCGGACCAGTTCCTTCAGATCCCGGCAGGCGTCCTGCTCGTCCGGCCCCTCGACCCGGAGTTGCAGCACGGTGCCCTGGCCCGCGGCCAGCATCAGGATCCCCAGGATCGACTTGCCGTCGATCTGCCGGGTGTCCCTGCTCAGGGTGATCTTCGACTTGAAGCGATTCGCCGTGTGCACGAACTTCGCCGCCGCGCGGGCGTGAAGTCCGAGCTTGTTGATGATCTCGATCTCGGTGTCGATCATTCTTCGTCCTTCCCGGAGAACGCTTCGCCGGACTCAGGTTTGCGGCTTGAACACGTCGCTCGCGATGTAGACGGACTTGCGTCCCTGTTCGCGGATCCCGCGGGCGACGGCCCCGAGGTCGTCCCTCTCCTGCAGGTTGCAGAACTTGATCAGCATCGGAAGATTGACGCCCGTGATGATCTCCACCTTGCCCTCCTGCAGGAAGGAAAGGCTGATGTTCGTCGGGGTCCCGCCGAACATGTCGGTCAGGATGAGCACCCCCTGTCCCTGGTTCATCTCCTCGATGGCCTTGCCGACGGCCTCGCCCGCCGCACCGACGTCGTCGTCCCAGTCGATGGCAAGGGCCCGCAGCTCCTTGCGCTCCCCCACGATGCGACGGGCGGCGCGGACGAGCTCCACGGCCAGGTTCCCGTGGGTCACCACCAGCACTCCTACCATGTCTCTGCAAGCTCCCATCGTCGCCGCGGGCGTGGCGGCGGCGTCACGTCTTCCCGACGTCCCGATGCTGCACCCGCGTCCGGTATCCCTGGTCCTGGAGGAACACGCCGAACCTCTCCGCTAGCGCCACGGAGCGATGGCGGCCACCCGTGCATCCGAAGGCCAGGGTCAGGTAGGACTTCCCCTCCCGGACGTACTCCGGAAGGAGGAAGGCCAGAAGATCCTGCATGCGGCGGCAGAACTCCTCGAACTCCGTCTTCTTTGCCAGGTACGCGACGACCTCCGCATCCAGCCCGCTACGCGGCCGCAGCGCCTCCACGAAGTAGGGGTTGGGGAGGAAGCGGACGTCGAGAACGAGATCCGCCTCCGCCGGGATCCCGTGCTTGTAGCCGAAGGACAGGACCGACACGAACAGCGTCCGCTGCCGGTCCGCATCCGAGAACTGGTCGAACAGGAAGGTACGGAGCTCGTGGACGTTGAACCGGCTGGTGTCGATGATGCGATCGGCGTTCTCGCGCAGCGGCCGCAGCGCCTCCCGCTCCGCCTGGATCCCCTCCTCCACGGAGCCCCGATCCGCCAGCGGGTGCGGGCGCCGCGTCTCGCTGAACCGCCGCACGAGGACCGGGTCGTCGGCCTCGAAGAACAACACCTCGACCCGGTGGATACTCGAGCGGAGCTCCGCGAGGCTCTGGGGGAAATCCTGGAGATGCCTCCTCTCGCGGATGTCGATCACCAGCGCGACCCGGTCCGGCCCCTCCCCGCTGCGCCGGGTCAGGTCGATGAAGACGGGAATGAGCTTCAGGGGCAGGTTGTCGACGCAGAAGAAGCCCATATCCTCGAAGCACTTCACGGCGGCGGACTTTCCCGACCCGGACATGCCCGAGAGGATGAACAGCTGTTCAGGCTTCATCCATGTCCTCGCGAGCCATCCGCTTCCGCAGGCGCTCCGCGAGATCCCTCGCGGGAACGTATCCCTTCAGCCGGAGAAGCTGATTGCGCGACGCGACCTCGACGAGCACCGCCAGGTTGCGTCCCGGCGCCACGGGCATCTCGATGAAGGGAACCTCGACGCCGAGGATGTTCATGGTCCGCGAGTCGAGGCCGAGGCGGTCGTACTCCTTGCCCTCCTGCCAGCGGTCCAGCCGGATGACCAGATCGAGGTCCTTGTAGCGCCGCACCGCGGCAACGCCGAACAGGTCCTTGATGCTGATGAGGCCGAGTCCCCGGACCTCCATGTGATGCAGTCCGAGCTCCGGACCGGACCCGTTCAGCGTATGACCGTGGCGGCGAAGCTCCACGGCATCGTCGCTGACCAGGCGGTGGCCGCGGACCACCAGGTCGAGGGCGCACTCGCTCTTCCCCACGCCGCTGTCGCCGAGCAGCAGGACTCCCAGCCCGTAGATATCCACGAGAACGCCGTGGAGCGTCAGCCGTGGCGCGAGCTCGTGGTGGAGCCACTCGGACACGCCCTCGATCAGGTCGGAGGAGACCACGGGTGTCAGCAACAGGGGGACCCCGGTCCCGTCGGCGACCGCCACGAGCTCCGCCGGCGGGAGGAGCCCCTTCGTGATGATGAAGCAGGCGGCCCCGCGGGAGCACAGGTCCTCGCAGACCTCCCGACGATGGTCCGGCTCCAGCCCGTCGAGAAAGGTGATCTCGCTCTGTCCGAGGACCTGCACCCGACCGGGGTGGATATACTCCATGAAGCCTGCGAGAGCCAGGCCGGGCTTCTGGATCCGCGGGATGCTGATCTCCTTGTCGAGACCCGATTCACCCGCCCGCACCGAGAGGCGAAGGTCGGCCGCGTCTTCCCCGAGAAGCCCTCGAACCCGGACCACCGGACGGGTGCACTCGCTTCCCTCCATCGCGGAATCCCCACCTCCCCAGGTTAACTCCTCGAATCGTAGGGAATTACCGCGGACCAGTCAAGAAGGCGCGCGCCCGCCCCGGGACGGGCGGCATGGGTGGAAGTCATTGCTTTTCTTGACCTTGTGGCGTCACTGTGCTAGGCTCCCGCCGTTCAGTTTCAGCTTCGCATCGATCGAGCCTCCGCACCGACCGGCACGGAGGGAGCCACAGGGGGATACCGATGTCAGAGCGCAAGATCGTCCACATCATCGGCACCGGGACCATCGGGGAACCGCTGATCGGACTGCTGACCGATATGCGGGAGCCGCTGGGGATCGACGAGATCACCTTCCACAAGCGAACACCGCTTGTCACGGATCGCTCGAAGGTGCGGGATCTCATCCGGCGTGGGGCACGCCTGGCCGTCGACGCGGAGCGCCGCCAGGGCTTCCTGGACCTCGGCATCGAGCCCGAGCTGGAGACCCTCGAGGCCATCGAGCGCGCCCGGGTGATCATCGACTGCACGCCGGTCGGCAACAAGAACAAGGAGAACCTCTTCAATCGCTTCACCGACGGGCGACGCGGCTTCATCGCCCAGGGAAGCGAGTTCGGCTTCGGCAAGCCCTACGCCCGGGGCATCAACGACGAGGCCCTGGATCGGGACGCGGATCAGTTCCTCCAGGTCGTCTCCTGCAACACCCACAACCTGGCGGTCCTGCTGGAGTCGATCGCCCTCGGGGAGAAGCGAGATGCCTCGAACCTGCTGGAGGCCAGGTTCCTCTGCATCCGGCGGGCGAACGACATCAGCCAGGACGGCGGGTTCGTCCCCGCCCCCGTGGTGGGGAAGCACAACGATCCAGAGTTCGGCACCCATCACGCCCGCGACGCCTATCACCTGTTCAAGACCCTGGACATGGATCTGAACCTCTACTCCTCGGCGCTCAAGGTGAACAGCCAGTACATGCACCAGGTCTGGTTCAACATCCGGCTCCGGGAGCAGACGACCGCGGAGAAGGTGCTCGCACGAATGCGGGCCAACGACCGCATCGCCTTCACGTCGAAGATGTCCAGCAACCAGGTCTTCTCCTTTGGACGGGATCACGGCTTCCACGGCCGGTTGCTGAACCAGACGGTGATCTGCACGCCGACCCTGGCCGTTCGCGGCGGGAACGAGGTCGTGGGATACTGCTTCACCCCCCAGGACGGGAACCCGCTGCTCTCCTCGGTGGCGGCGGCCTGCTGGTATCTCGACCCGGAGACCTACGTCGAGCGGATCCAGTGCCTGAAGCCGTTCTTCTTCGAGGAGGTCTGAGGCGCCCGCGTCGGTTCAGCGCCCGGAGGCCCACGGGCGGGGAACGAAGTTGTCCTCGAAGAACGCCACCGCGTAGCGGTCCGTCATGCCTGCGACGAAGTCCCAGGCTCGGAGTTCCGCGCGGTCCTCGGGGTTGCCGAACCCCTCGAGATAACGCTCCGGGTCCTTCACGATCACCGCGTAGATCTCCGTCAGGATGCGCTCCGCCTTCTCGAACTCCCGGCGGGGCCCCTCCGCGGTGTAGACGTGCTCGAACATGAACTCCCGGAGTGCCAGGAGCGTGTCGTACATCTCCTGGGACATGGTGATCTGCTCGAGGTCGATCTCGAGACTCGCCTGGATGATGTCCGTGACCATGGCGTTGAGCCGCGAGGACACGGTCGTCCCCAGAAGCCGACGGAACCGGGCCGGGAGTTCCCGGGCCCGGAGCACCCCCGCCCGGACGGCGTCGTCCACGTCGTGGTTCGCGTACGCGACCAGGTCCGCGAGACGCACCGCGGCCCCCTCCAGGGTCTTGGCCCGCTGGCGTGGGCTGTCGGGCACCGGGCTGCCCCCGCGCCCCTTGGAGTGCTTGACGATGCCGTCCTTGACCTCGTAGGTGAGGTTCAGGCCACGCCCGTCGTTCTCGAGCACCTCCACCACGCGGAGGCTCTGCCGGTAGTGGTTGAAACCGCCGGGACGGACCTTGTTCAGCACCCGCTCCCCCGCGTGGCCGAAGGGCGTGTGGCCGAGATCGTGCCCGAGGGCGATGGCCTCGGCCAGGTCCTCGTTCAGCGCCAGGGCCCGGGTGATCGTGCGCGCCACCTGGGCGACCTCGAGGGTGTGGGTGAGGCGGGTGCGGTAGTGGTCTCCCAGCGGGGCGAAGAACACCTGCGTCTTGTGCTTCAGGCGCCGGAACGCCTTCGAGTGGATGATGCGGTCCCGATCCCGCTGGAAAGACGTGCGGATCGGATCCGGGGGCTCCGGCCGTTTCCGGCCTCTCGACTCCGCCGAGCGCGCGGCCCTGGGGTGGAGGTGGACGCGCTCGAGCTCCTCCTGCCGCTCACGGACCGGATGGTGGCGGCGGCTCAAACTCTCTTGAAGAGGAGGCAGGCGTTCGTGCCGCCGAACCCGAAGGAGTTGTTGAGGGCATAGCGGACCTCGGCCTTGCGCGCCTCGTTGGGGACGAAGTCGAGGTCGCACTCGGGGTCCGCGGTCTCCTGGTTGATGGTCGGGGGTATCACGCCGCGCGCGATGGTCAGCGCGGTGATGGCGGACTCCACGCCCCCTGCGGCGCCGAGCAGGTGCCCCATCATCGACTTCGTGCTGCTCACCGACAGGCTTCGAGCGCGGCTTCCGAAGACTTCCTTGATCGCCTGGACCTCGATGCGATCGCCGGCGGGGGTGGAGGTTCCATGGGCGTTGATGTAGTCGACGGCCTCCGGACCGACCCCGGCGTCGCGCAGCGTCTCCTGCATGGCACGGATGGGACCGTCGCCGTCCTCGGAGGGGGCCGAGATGTGGTAAGCGTCCCCGGATGCCCCGTACCCCACCAGCTCCGCCAGCGGATGCGCGCCGCGGGCCTCCGCCGTCTCCGCCGCCTCGAGGATCAGCACGCCCGCTCCCTCACCCATCACGAAGCCGTCCCGGCCCGCGTCGAAGGGCCGGCTCGCCGCCTCCGGCCGATCGTTGCGGGTGGACAGGGCCTTCATGGCGGCGAATCCCCCCACCGCCAGGGGGGTGATCACGCCCTCGGTCCCGCCACAGATCATCGCGTCGGCGGCGCCGTGACGGATGGCGCGGAAGGACTCGCCGATGGCATGGCAACCGGTGGCACAGGCGGTGGCAACCGCCAGGTTCGGACCCTTCGCCCCGTAGCGGATCGATACCCACCCGGAGGCGAGGTTCACGATGAGCCCCACGATGAAGAAGGGCGAGATCCGGCCGGGTCCGCGCTCCAGGATGACCGAATGCTGTCGCTCGATGCTGTTCAGGCCGCCGATCCCCGACCCGATGTGGACGCCCACGCGGTCCGCGTTGTCCGGCGTGATGGTCAGGCCGGCATGCTCCATCGCGAAGTGCGTCGCCGCCAGGGCGTACTGGATGAAGAGGTCCATCTTCTTCACGTCCTTGCGGGAGACGTACTCCAGGGGGTCGAAGCCATGGACCTCGCCGGCGATGCGGCAATCGTAGTCGGCGGCATCGAAGTGGGTGATCGGACCGATTCCCGACCGCCCCGATACCAGACGGTCCCAGTTGGCCTCGGTCCCGATCCCCAGCGGCGAGACGATCCCCGCCCCGGTGACGACCACCCTCCGGGTCATCGGCATTCCCCCGGTCGGACGCGCGTGCTCACTTCTTGGCGTTCTGCTGGATGTAGGCGATGGCGTCGGAGACGGTCTTGATCTTCTCCGCGTCCTCGTCGCTGATCTCGATGTTGAACTCCTCCTCGAGGGCCATGACGAGCTCCACGGTATCGAGGGAGTCGGCCCCCAGATCATCCACGAAGGATGCCTGCGGCTTGACCTCCTCCTCGCTCACGGCGAGCTGCTCGACGATGATGCGGCGAACTCCGCTTTCTATATCCATCCCTGTGCCTCCCCGTTCCGAATGTCTCGGACGGTAACTTGTTGACTGACGGCTGTTAACGTGCGAACCGCGCGACGATCTAAGAACAGACCGTCGGCGAAAGTCAAGCCTGGAGCTACATGTACATCCCACCGTTGACGTGCAGCACCTGACCGGTGATGTAGCCGGCCCCGTCGGCGAGAAGGAAGATCACGGCGCCCGCGACGTCCTCCGGCGTCCCCAGCCGGCGCATCGGGATCCGTGAGAGCAGCGCCTCCCGTTGCGGCTCGTCCAGGGCCGCGGTCATCGGCGTATCGATGTAGCCGGGGGCGATCGCGTTCACGGTCACGTTCCGGGAGGCTACCTCCCGGGCCAGCGAGCGTGTGAAGCCCTCGATGCCCCCCTTGGAGGCGGCGTAGTTCGCCTGACCCGGGTTGCCCGCCTGGGCGACCACGGAGGAGACGTTCACGATCCGTCCGAACCGGGCCCGGATCATCGCCGGCAGGAAGGCCCGGGACAGCCGGAACACCCCGCTCAGGTTCGTGTCCAGCACCGCGTTCCAGTCCGTCTCCTTCATCCGCATCAGCAGTCCATCCCGGGTGACCCCGGCGTTGTTGATCAAGTAGTCCACGCCGCTGTCCGCAAGGATGCCCGCCGCGGCGGCGGCCACGCTCTCGCCGTCCGCGACGTCGCACGGGACGGGACGCACGGACCCGGCACTCTCCGCCGCCAGGGCCACCGTTTCCTCGAGACGCCGGGCGCTGCGGGCCAGGGCGAGCACGCGGGCGCCGCGGGCCGCCAGGGCGAGGGCGATCGCCCGACCGATGCCCTGAGAGGCACCCGACACCACCGCCGTCCGTTCCGCGAACTCCATCAGGTCTCCAGCGCCTTCTCGACCCCGGCGGGGTCGCCCACCGGAAGGCATCGGATGCTCCGATCGATGCGGCGGAGCAGCCCCGTCAGCACCTTCCCGGGACCGACCTCCAGGGCCCGGCGGATGCCGCGGCCGGCGAGCCCCGCCATGGACTCGTCCCAGCGAACCGGCGCCGTGACCTGGCGCATCAGTGCACGCCGAAGGGCCTCGGCGCCGGTGGTCGGGGCGGCGTCGACGTTCGTGATGATCGGGCAGGAGGGATCGCCGAACCGGAGCCCCGAAAGATGCGCCGCGAGCTTCTCCTCGGCGGGCCGCATCAGCGCGCAGTGGAACGGCGCGCTCACCGGAAGCGGCACCGCGCGGGACGCGCCGCGATCCAGGGCCAGCGCCATCGCCCGCTCCACTGCCGCGGCATGGCCCGCGATGACGATCTGGCCCGGCGCGTTGAAGTTCGCCGGCGAGACGACCTCGCCGGCGGCCGCCTCCTCGCAGACGATCCCGGTGGCATCGGGATCCAGTCCCAGCAGGGCGGCCATCGCACCCTCGCCCTCGGGGACGGCCTCCTGCATCCAGCGCCCCCGGAGGTGGACGGTGCGGACGGCGTCGGCGAAGGCGAGGCTCCCTGCCGCCACGTTGGCGGCGTACTCCCCGAGGGAATGTCCCGCCACCAGCGCGGGCTCCAGGCCGCGGGCCGCGAGGACCCGCCAGGCGGCCACGCTCACCGTGAGGATCGCCGGCTGCGTGATGGCGGTCAGGCGCAGTTCCTCCTCAGGTCCCTCGAAGCACCGGCGGCTGAGGTCGAACTCCAGGGCGCGGTCCGCCTCCTCGAAGACGCTCCGGGCCTCCGGGAAAGCCCGCGCCAGCTCCAGCCCCATGCCGGGATGCTGCGAACCCTGTCCCGGAAACAGGCAGAGGATCCCTTCCATCTCAGGCCCAGCGCACCACGTTGGCCGCCCAGGTAAGCCCCGCCCCGAAGGCCGTGAAAAGGAGCAGGTCGTCCCTGGAAACCCGCCCACTGCGCACGCACTCGTCGAGGGCGATCGGGATGGAGGCCGCCGAGGTGTTGCCGACCCGGTCGATGTTCACGTAGGTGCGCTTCTCGTCCAATCCGAGCCGGCTGGCGACCGCATCGCTGATCCGCTTGTTCGCCTGGTGCGGTATCAGGAGGTCGATGTCCGCCAGCGACAGGCCGGCCTGCTCCACCGCCTCCCGGCAGACCTCCTCCATCGAGCGGACGGCGATCTTGAACGTCTCGTTTCCGCGCATCCGGATGAAGTGCATCCCCTCCCGCACCGTCGCCTCGGACGGTGGATGCCGGGTACCCCCGCCCGGCATGGAGATGAAGTCGGCCATGGAGCCGTCGGTGTGCATCGCGGACGCGAGGATCCCGTACGGCTCCTCGCCTCGGGAGAGGACGGCCGCACCGGCGCCGTCCGCGAAGATCACGCAGGTCGTCCGGTCCTTCCAGTTGAGGTACTTCGTCAGAAGCTCCGCGCCGATGACCAGCGCATTCCTGGTGGCACCGGTGGCCAGGAACTGCCGGGCCGTGGAGAGCGCGTACAGAAAACCGGAGCAACCGGCCTGCATATCGAAGGCCGGGCCCTTCGAGGCGCCGAGCTGGTCCTGGATGAAACAGGCGGTGGCCGGGATCGGCATGTCCGGGGTGACCGTGGCGCAGAGGATCAGGTCCACGTCCTGGGCGCGGATGCCGGCCATCTCCAGCGCGTTGCTGGCGGCGGCGGTGGCGTACTGGGACAGGTAATCCCGGCTCTCCGCGACCCGGCGCTCGCGGATCCCGGTCCGGGTGGCGATCCACTCGTCCGAGGTGTCGACGATCTTCTCGAGGTCGAAGTTGGAGAGGACCTTCCGGGGGAGCGAATGACCGGTTCCCCGGATCACGGCGCGATGAAGGCTCATGGTCGACTCCCTGCCGCGTCCACGTGCGGCTCGGTGGATTCCGTGCCCCGGGATCCGTGGAACTCGTTGAGGCGCTGCTCGATCCGGCGGTCCACCCGCTTGCGGACGAACTCGTCGGCCGCCCGTACGGCGTTCTTGATGGCCTTCGGCGAGGAACCGCCGTGGCAGAT
>JASFRI010000089.1:0-12113 GCA_050115015.1 Acidobacteriota bacterium | reverse complement strand
CTCCTGACGCGTCGCCCGGACCCGCTGGGCCAGCACCTCCGGCAGCTTCTCCCCTTCGGGACGCTCTCCCGTCAGCCGCCAGGTCTGCCCGGCACGGGTCAGGGCGTCGTCGATGGCGGCGAGCCGGGTCGAGCGCGCGTCGATCACCCCTTGCCAGTCCTCGAGCTGCCGCCGGTATCGATCCCACGGCTGCCGCAGGTCCTCGAGCTGCACCAGGGTGAGGGTGGGCTCCTGCAGCTTCTCGAGGTCGGTCCGGCTTGCCTCCACCTTCTTCTCCAGCCCGGTGAGGGCCGTCTGGATGCTGGCCAGCTCCTTCGAAGGCTGCAGGTCCCCGCGGATCTCGCGCAGGCGCGTGGTGAGGTTCTCGGCCCGCTGGGCGATCTCCGCCGCGGGGATCGGCTGCGGCGCCTCCGTCTCGGCGCCGGGCTGCGCGGCTGCCGTCTGCTCCGCCGGGGATTCCTGCTGCGCCGGGGCGTTCTCCTGGGCGCCGGCGGGGAAAGCCAGGCAGAGTGCCAGGGCCAGGAGCGCCGGAAAGGTCCTGCGGGGACCGCCGGATGCGGGCGAAGGGGACACGGGCTCACCTTCCTGCGAGTCGCGGATCGGGGAAGCGAACGCCCTGGAGGATATCCCGGGCGACCGTGCGTGGCAACGGGACGGGCCCCTCAGTCGTCCTCGCCGCGGCCGAACACACGGCCCCAGAAGCCGCGCTTCTTCTCCGCCGCATGGACGTCGCAGCGCTCGGTCGGCTCCGTCCCCGCCAGGAACAGCTCCGAGCGGGACTCGGGGCACCGGCGGACCGCGAGCTGCCCGGTGGCCGGGTCGATGTTCGCACGGACGAGCCCGTCGGGCTCCTCGAACGATTCGCTGCCGTCGACGCCCAGCCGCGCCATCAGGTCGACCCAGATCGGCAGGGCCGCCGCCGCGCCGGACCGCCCGACCGGTCGATTGTCGTCATAGCCCACCCAGACCAGCGCCAGGAGGCTGGGGGTGTAGCCGACGAACCAGGCGTCCCGCTTGTCGTCGCTGGTGCCGGTCTTCCCCGCCGCCACCCCCTCGAACCCCAGGGCCCGGGCGGACTTCCCGGTGCCGCGTTCCATGGCGCCGACGAGGAGGTCGGTCACCAGGTAGGCCACCTCGGGGGCCACCGCCCGCACCGCGGCCGGTTCGCTCCCGCCGAGGCGGGTCCCCTCCCGGTCGAGGACGCCGAGCAGGGCCACCGGCGTCACGCGCCAGCCGCCGTTCGCGAGGGTCGCGTAGGCCCCGGCGAGCTCGAGGGGGGTGACCCCCGTCGCGCCCAGGGCCAGGGAGGGGAGCGGCTCGAGCTCGGTGCGGATGCCGCAGCGGTCCGCCGCGTCGACCACCGCAGGCAGGCCCACCTTCAGGGCCGCGCGCACCGTCGGCACGTTGATCGACTGCTCCAGGGCGTCCCGGGCCGAGACGTGATCGCGGAAGGTGCCATCGTAGTTTGCCGGGCTCCAGGTCTTGCCGCCGGAACGCAGCTCCAGCGGGGTGTCCTCGAGGACGGTGGCGGCGGTGAACGAGAAGCCCGGCGAGGACGCCGCCCGCTCGAATCCCGCGAGGTACACGAAGGGCTTGAAGGTCGACCCGGGCGGCCGGTGGGACAGGAGGGCTCGGTTGAACTGGCTCCGGCCGAAATCGCGCCCACCCACGACGGCGAGGAGGGCGCCGTCCCGGGGGCGCAGGACCACGACGGCCCCCTCCAGCGGCGGGCCCTCCCGGCGGCCGAGCCGCCTCTCCACCCGGGCGAGCCCGGACGCGAGGGCGGTCTCCGCCGCCTCCTGGATCTCCGGATCGAACGTCGTGAAGATGGAGAACCCCGCGCGGGAGGGGAGCGCCTCGGGGGCGATCTCCCGGACCTCCGAGGCGAGGATCTCCTCCAGCCACGGATGACGCCCCGGCTGGTCCAGCGGCCGTCGGACGCCGAGGGGCGCCGCCAGGGCGGAACGGTACACCGCCTCGTCGATGCGGCCCTGCTCGTGCATCAGCCGGAGCACGAGGTCCCGCCGCTTCCGGGCGGCATCGGGATGGCGCCAGGGCTGGTAGCGGCCGGGGTTCCGGATGATCCCTGCCAGCAGGGCGCTGCGCGGCAGGTCGAGCTCGTCCACCGACACCCCGAAGAAGTAGCCGGCGCCCTGTCCCACGCCGGAGATGGCCACGGGCCCGACCTGGCCCAGGTAGACCTCGTTGAGATACGCCTCCAGGATCGCGTCCTTGTCGTGGTGCAGCTCGAGGGTCAGCGCACCGGCGGTCTCGAGGATCTTCCGGGGAACGGAGCGCGGCCCTGGCCCCAGCAGGTTCTTGACCATCTGCTGGGTGATGGTGCTGGCCCCCTGGGGCACCCCGCCGGAGAGGTTGTTCAGGAGGGCCCGGCCGATCCCCGTCGGGTCGATCCCGTGGTGGGTCGCGAAGCGGCGATCCTCCACCGCGATGACCGCGGACCGGAGCAGCGGCGGCATCTCGTCCAGCGACACCCAGGCCCGCTCCTCCTGAACGCTGCCGTAGAACGTGAAGAGCGGCTCGGGCTCCAGGGAGATCGAGGCGAGCTCCGCCGCCGTGCGGAGGTCGCGGATGCGCCGCACCTTCCCCCACCACGAGTCGACGGTGACCTGCAGCGGTGGCCGGACCCCCGCCGGCGTCTGCGCCTCGCGCAGGTACAGCTCCCAGCGGTTCCCGCGCCGGCGGTACTCGCCCGGACGGCGGGTCTCCCGATCGAACTCCCGGTATCCGAGGGTGGCGAGCTTCTCCTCCAGCGCCCGCGGGTCGATCCTGGCACCGCGCCAGAGGGTGAACGGGGCCGCGTACACCCGGGACGGAAAGGACCGGGTGCGTTCGGCGAAGCGGCTCTCCACCGCCCGATCGACCCAGAACAGGCCCCCGACGACGGAGGCCGCCACGACGAGCAGGGCCAGCGGGAGCGTCCGGCGGAGGACGCGTCGCCAGCGCGACGCGGCGGGCTTGCGGCGGCCGCGCTTGCGGCGGCGGCGAGAGCGGCGGGCCATCGGCGCCATTATAGACCTGAAGGAGGCGGTCGGGCCTTCTGGGTTATGCTAGGGCCCGGCCCGGGTCGACGGGCGACGGAGGGGTCGATGGACCTGCACGGCAGAAAGGTCCTCGTCACGGGTGCCGCCAGGCGGGTGGGGCGGGAGATCGCCCTGGCCATGGCGCGCCGGGGGGCGGACCTCCTGGTCCATTACCGGTCCAGCGCTGCCGACGCCGAACGCACGGCCGACGAGGCCCGCAGCCAGGGTGCCATGGTGGTGACCCTCCAGGCGGATCTGTCCACCGCGGCGGGGGTCGCCGCGATGGCCCGGGAGGCCATCGCGGCGTTCGGCCGGGTCGACGTCCTCGTCAACAACGCGTCGATCTACAAGCCGACCCCGATGGACGGCCTCGACGAGGGCGCCTGGGACGAGCACATGGACATCAACCTGAAGGCGCCGTTCCTCTGCGCGCTGCGGCTGGGCCGCTCGATGTCCCGGCAGGGGGAGGGGAAGATCATCAACCTGGTGGATCTGGCGGGAGAGCGCCCCTATCCGGGCTTCCTGCCGTACTGCGTGTCGAAGGCGGGGCTCATCGCCCTGACCCGGGGGCTCGCGCTGGAGCTGGCCCCGAAGGTGCAGGTGAACGGCATCTCTCCCGGACCGGTGCTGGACCCGGAGGGGTTCTCCCGGGAGGAGATCCGGGCGGTCCCCATGAAGACGCCGCTGCGGAGGATGGGATCCCCCGGCGACGTGGCGGCCGCCGCCGTCTTCCTGGTGGAGGGCTCGGACTACATCACCGGCTCCATCCTCCCCGTCGACGGTGGCTGGCAGCTGGCGGCCCGGTGAACGGCATGCACCGGATCGTGAAGATCATCGACTTCTGCTACGGGCACCGCCTCCTGGAGCATCCGGGCAAGTGCCTGCACCTCCACGGGCACAACGGCCGGGTCGAGGTGACCGTCGCGGCCGAGCGGCTCGACCCCCGTGGGATGGTCGCGGACTTCGCCGACCTCAAGGGGGACGTCAAGGGCTGGATCGACGAGAACCTCGACCACAAAATGCTCCTGCACCGCGGCGACCCCCTGGTCCACCTCCTGAAGGAGGCCGGTGAGCCGGTGTTCGTGATGGACTCCCACCCGACGGCGGAGGCGATCGCCCGGCTGATCTTCGACACCGCCCGGGCGATGGGATGGAACGTCAGCGAGGTGAAGCTGTTCGAGACGCCGAGCTCCGTGGCCGTGCACACGGACCCGGATGGGGGCCGTGCCGCCGGTTGAGTCGTCCGGGGTCGCGGCTCACTCGACGTAGTCGACGGTGGGAGGGTTGGTCGACAGGACGATCATCTGCAGGTCACACTCGGGACACTGCACGGTGTCGTCGGGCTCGACGTCCTCGTCGATGTCGAAGTTGGTCTCGCAGTCCAGGCACGTGAACATGAGCGCAGCCTCCGGGGTTTCCGATCCCCCGGAAAGCGTACCACCGGGGGCGTGGATCCGGAAAGGAGCCGTGGGATGAGCGAACAGGAGCCCCGGGACGCCGCGAAGCGGGTCCCGGTCAAGGTGACCGATGAGGTCGTGGGGGGGGTCTACTCGAACCACATGGTCGTCTCCCACACCCAGGAGGAGTTCTTCATCGATTTCTTCACGATGCTGCCGCAGTTCGGCAAGCTGGCGAGCCGGGTGATCGCCAGCCCGGGCCACATGAAGCGCATCGCGCGCGCCCTGAACGAGAACCTGGCGCGCTACGAGAGCCGCTACGGCACCATCCCGGAGGCGCCGGGGCCCTCGGCCACGCCGAGCGGCTCGGTGAACTGACATGGGCGATCTGGCCGACCGGAAGTGCGTTCCCTGCCGCGGAGGCGTGCCCCCGCTGGAGCCCGAGGAGGTGGCACGGCTGCACCGGAGCGTGCCCGACTGGGAGGTGGTGGAGAACCACCATCTGCGCCGTACCTTCGCCACCGCGGATTTCGTGACCGCCCTGCGTCTGGTAAACCGCATCGGGGAGCTCGCGGAGGAGGAGTGGCATCATCCCGATCTCCACCTGGCCTGGGGGAAGGTCGGCGTGGAGATCTGGACCCACAAGATCGACGGCCTGACCGAGAGCGACTTCATCCTGGCCGCGAAGATCGACCGGATCGCCGCGTCCTGAGGCGGAGCGCCCCGCCCGCGGGGCGTCTCCGGGGCGGGGCTCGATCATCCTGCGGTCGGGATCAGAAGCCCTTGACCTTCGCCGACTTCTTGTAGCACTGCCAGATGATGTGCCACCCCAGCAGGATCACCACGAGGAACGAGACCCAGGCGTAGTCGGTCGGGATCCCGAGGTTCCCCCCCGCGAAGTAGCTCGTGTGGGAGTTGATCATCGCCCAGATGAGCGGCAGCGATAGGTAGGTGTTGTGCTTGGAGCGGCCCCCCGCCATGGCCAGGTCGGCGGGGTCGGGCTTCTCGCCGGCCTTGATGGCCTTGATGGCGCGCTGCTGTGCCGGCCAGATCCGGAACCAGACGTTGAAGGCCATGATGGTGCCGAACATCGCCCCCACGTGGATCACGTAGCCGCGGTACCCGAACCCGCCCCACGTGTCCATCAGCCAGAGGGTGACGGCGATCAGGATAAAGCCGATGGTCCCGCCGGTGCGGTTGTCCTTTCCCAGCGGGCTCTTGAACAGGGCGTCGTAGAGGAAGACCGCCAGGAACGTGAACAGCACCATGACGATGGTGCCGGGGTTCCACTCCTGGGCCGGGCCCTCGAACAGCGCGCCCCCGTGGTAGAAGACGAGGGTGATGAGGACGACACCGGTGATCCAGGTCCAGGCGGCGCCCCAGCGGAACCAGTACAGCGCCCGCGGGCGCAATTCCGGCACCACCTTGCGCTTGGTCTCGGGATCCAGGGTCCCCTCGAAGGCGCCGTTGATCCAGTTGAAGTAGTAGAGAAGACCGATCCAGATGATGCCCACGAAGATGTGCATCCAGCGGAACAGTTGTTCCAGACCGCTCATGTTCCCTCCCGTGCCTGGCGCGCCGTGTCAGGTGAAGTCCCGCCGGAACTCGAGGGAAGGCTTCCCCCGGCGGCCGGACGAGCATTATACCCGACGGGCCCGTTCCCGCCCCTTTCGTGGGCAAGAGACCCCCGGCGCGCGAGATGACGCCATGAGAGCGCCTTCTCGCCTCTCGTCCGAGCCTCCCCGCCCGGAGCGCGCTCCTGCGGTCCTCGCCCGGCGGTCCGGCCGGAAAAAACCGCATCACTATTGTAGAATTTCCGTCCCCGGGGGGAGTCCCCTGGTCGTTCGACTCGAGGAAACACGACGTGCCGATGATCGCCGGAGTCCCCAAGGAGACGTTTCCCGGAGAGCGCAGGGTGGCGCTCGTCCCCGCGGTCCTGCCCGCCCTCCGGAAGATGGGCCTCGAGGTCGTTCTCGAGGCCGGTGCCGGTGACGAGGCCGGCTTCCCCGACGAGGCCTACGCCGAGGTGGGAGCGACCCTCACGAAGAGCCGGGACGAGGTCTTCCAGCGCGCGCGCCTCCTCCTCCAGGTCCGGGGGCTCGGCGCGAATCCCGAGGCGGGGGAGGCGGACCTGGCCCGGACCCGGCCCGAGCACGTGCTGATCGGCTTCATGGAGCCCCTGGGGGCACCGCAGGCCGCGCGCACCCTTGCCGGCAGCGGCGCGACGGCGTTCTCGATGGAGCTGATGCCGCGGATCTCCCGGGCCCAGTCGATGGATGCACTGTCCTCCCTCGGCACCATCGCCGGGTACGCCGCGGTCCTCCTCGCCGCCGGCCGCCTGCCGAAGATGTTCCCCATGATGATGACCGCCGCGGGCACCATCACGCCCGCGAGGGTCTTCGTGATCGGCGCCGGGGTGGCGGGGCTGCAGGCCATCGCCACCGCACGGCGGCTCGGGGGCACGGTCCAGGCCTATGACGTCCGCCCGGCGGTGCGGGAGCAGGTCGAGAGCCTGGGCGGTCGGTTCGTCGAGCTTCCCCTGGAGGCCGGGGACTCGGAGGATGCCGGCGGCTATGCCCGGGCGCAGGGAGAGGACTTCTACCGCAAGCAGCGCGAGCTGATGGCCCGGGTGGTGGCCGAGAGCGACGTCGTGATCACCACCGCGGCCATCCCCGGAAAGCCCTCGCCGGTCCTCATCACCGGGGACATGGTCGCCGGCATGGCGCCGCTCTCGGTGATCGTGGACCTGGCGGCGGAGCGCGGCGGCAACTGCGAGCTGACCCGGGCCGACGAGGTCGTCGTCGAGCACGGGGTGACGATCCTCGGGCCCACGAACCTCCCGTCCACGGTGCCGTATCACGCGAGCCAGATGTACGCCAAGAACCTCACCACCTTCCTGGGCCTCCTGGTCAAGGAGGGTGAGCTGAACCTGGATCAGGACGACGAGATCCTGAAGGACACGCTCCTGGTCCGCGGTGGCGAGGTGGTCAACCCACGGGTGCAGGAGCTGCTCGGGGCGGTGGCCGCCGGCGCCTAGGACGATCCCTCCATGGACCTCATCACCGCACTGACGATCTTCCTCCTCGCCGTCTTCCTGGGCTTCGAGGTCATCACCAAGGTCCCGCCGACGCTGCACACGCCGCTCATGTCGGGCTCAAACGCGATCTCCGGGATCACCCTCATCGGAGCCATCCTGTCCGCCGGCCTGCAGGCGACGCGTCTCAGCACCCTCCTGGGCTTCACCGCCGTGGTGCTGGCGACCATCAACGTCGTCGGCGGCTTCCTGGTCACCCACCGGATGCTGGAGATGTTCCGCAAGAAGGACTGAAGCCGTGTCCGATACCCTGATCAACGTCGCCTACCTGGTGGCGGCCGTCCTCTTCATCCTCGGCCTCAAGGGGCTGTCCCATCCGCGAACCGCGGTGCGGGGCAACCTGATGGGGGCCATGGGCATGCTCCTGGCGATTGCCGCCACGCTGCTGGACCAGCGGATCCTGTCGTTCACCACCATCCTGGCCGGCGTGGTGCTGGGGGGCGCCATCGGGGCGCTGCTGGCGCTGCGGGTGCAGATGACGTCGATGCCGCAGCTGGTGGCGGTGCTCAACGGCTTCGGCGGTGCGGCGTCGGCGCTGGTGGCGGGTGCCGCGCTGTTCGAGGTGATGCACGAGCCGGGGCTCCTCGGGAAGACCGTGGAGGCTCTCGGCGGAGCCGCGGCGGGGCCGGACATGCAGTTCCTGGTCTCCACCGCCGCATCGGGTCTGATCGGCTCCGTGACGCTGACGGGGAGCCTGATCGCCTTCGGAAAACTGCAGGGGATCGTCACCGAGAAGTCGGTGGTCTTTCCCGGCCAGCAGTTCTTCAACGCGCTGCTGGCGGCCGCCGCGATCGGCCTGTCGGTGATGCTCGTGCTGCAGCCAGCGGACCCGGTCTGGTACCTGTCCCTGTGCGGGGTCTCGCTGCTCCTCGGGATCGGCCTCGTCATGCCCATCGGCGGGGCCGACATGCCGGTGGTCATCGCGCTGCTGAACTCCTATTCGGGGCTCGCCGCGGCGGCGACGGGCTTCGTCCTGTCCAACAGCGTGCTGATCATCTCCGGCTCGCTGGTGGGGGCCTCCGGCATCATCCTGACCCGGATCATGTGCAAGGCCATGAACCGGTCCATGACCAACGTGCTGTTCGGCGTCATGGCGGCGGGCGGCGAGGGGGCGGCGACCGCCGACGAGGTCTACGCCGGGAAGGTCAAGTCCACCTCCGCCGAGGAGGTCGCGATGCTCCTGGAGGGGGCGCAGCGCGTGGTCTTCATTCCCGGCTACGGGATGGCGGTCGCCCAGGCGCAGCACGCGGTCCGGAACCTCATGAACCTCCTGGAGAAGAACGGTACACAGGTCGAGTTCGCCATCCACCCCGTGGCGGGGCGTATGCCGGGCCACATGAACGTCCTGCTGGCCGAGGCGGACGTTCCCTACGATCAGCTCAAGGAGATGGACGAGATCAACCCGACCTTCGCCCAGGCGGACGTCGCCATCGTCATCGGGGCGAACGACGTGGTCAACCCGGTGGCGCGCACCGATCCCAACAGCCCCATCGCGGGCATGCCGATCCTGGACGCCGACAAGGCCCGCACCTGCGTGGTGATCAAGCGGAGCCTGAGTCCGGGGTTCGCCGGCATCCCGAACCCGCTGTTCGCCGCGCCGAACACGTTGATGCTGTTCGGCGACGGGAAGCAGGCGATCCAGGACCTCGTGCAGGCGCTCAAGGACGCGGCCTGACCCTCCGGTCCAGCAGGCCGCGGAGCACCCCGGCCGCGGCGGCGAGCGCCGCCAGATCCTCCCCGCCGAGCGGTTCCAGCAGGGCCGCGAGTTCCTCCAGCCGGCGCTGACGGGCCTTCTCCAGCTCCCGGCGACCCCGGGGCGTCGCCTCGACCCGGGTGACGCGCCGGTCCGACCGATCCGGCAGGCGCCGGGCCAGGCCCCCGGACTCCATCCCCCGCACGACCCTCGAGATCGTGGCCGGGCTCACCTGCTCGGCCCGGGCGAGCTCGCCGAGGGTGCACGGGCCGCCGTACGTCAGGACGGACAGGGCGCTCAGGCGGGCCGGGCCCACCCCGGCGGCCCGGTCCTGCTCCCGCAGCAGGCGCAGCAGCCGGACCGCGGCGGCGTGGAGCCGGTCCGCCACCTCCCCCGGCGTGGCGGCGCTGGGACCCGTTGACATGATGTGGGATATTATTTAGCATTGCTAAATAAATCAACCCGGCAGGGAGGGGGCGTGATGAGCCAGGAGCTGTTCGAGGCGATCGGCGAGGGGAACCTGGAGGCGGTGCGGCGGCTGGTGGAGGCGGATCCGGCCCTCGCCGGGGCCCGGGACGAACGGGGGGTGTCCGCGGTCCGGATGGCCCGCTACCGCCTGCGGGACGATCTGGTGGAGGCGCTGCTCGCGGCGGGGCCGGAGCTCGACCTGTTCGACGCGGCGGTGCTCGGCCAGGCCGACCGGGTGGCGGCGATCCTCGACGGGGACCCGGGGGCGATCCGGTCGGACTCGGGAGACGGCGGCACGGCCCTGCACCTGGCGGCCTTCCTGGGCGGGGCCGCGACGGTCCGGCTGCTGCTGCAGCGGGGCGCGGACCCTCTCGCCGTGGCGCCGGGCTTCAACGACGTGCAGCCGATCCACAGCGCCGTCGCCGGCCGGGACGAGGGGGCCGTCCGGGCGCTGCTGGAGCATGGGTGTGACGTCGATGCCCGCCAGAAGGGGGGGTACACCCCCCTTCAGGGGGCGGCGCACGCCGGCATGGACGTCGTCGTGGACCTCCTGCTGGAGCACGGGGCGGACGCCGGAGCCCGGACCGACGAGGGCCACACCGCCGCCGACCTCGCCCGGGGGGCCGGACACGGGGCCCTTGCGGACCGCCTGGAGCGCCCCTGACCCCGGCCCTCCGGCCCCCGCGCTTTCAACCTTCCCTCCGGCTGCGGCATTCAAGGGGGCAGACGGCGGCGGTATTGCCCTGGAGGCGGATCCCGTGCAGGCTGAGCTGGCCCGGACCATGCAGCGAACCGACGACATCGAGGAACAGGTCCACCAGGCCCGCCACGGGAACGTCGATGCCTTCGAGGCGATCTACCGGCGGACCCACCGTCGCGTCTACGCGATCTGCCTCCGGATGGCCGGCGATCCCTCCCGGGCGGAGGAGATGGTCCAGGAGACGTACCTCAAGGCCTGGAGCCGGCTGGAGACGTACCGGGCGGGGACGCGCTTCGAGGCGTGGCTCGGCCGGATCGCGGTGAACGCCACGTTGTCGGAGGCGCGGTCCCGGGGCAGGCGGTCCCGCCGCGAGATGCCGGTGGCGGATCCCGACCGCTGGGACCCGCCCTTCGGGGGCGCCGGGCCTGCCGACGGGATCGACCTGGAGCGGGCGATCGCGTCGCTCCCGCCGGGGGCACGCCGGATCTACGTGCTGCACGACGTGGAGGGGTTCCGGCACCGGGAGATCGCCGAGGAGCTGGGGCTGTCCTCGGGAACCACGAAGGCGCAGCTGCACCGGGCACGGAGGCTGCTGCGGGAGGCGTTGACACCATGAGCTGCCAGGGCTGGGAAGAGCGCTTGAACGAGCGGGTGGACGGCCTGCTGGACGCCGCCGAGGCGGTCGCGGTGGACCGGCACGCCGCGTCGTGCGCCGCGTGCGGCCGCGAGCTGGAGGCGCTGCGCGCGCTCCGCCGGGCCGCCGCGGACCTCCCCCGTGAGGTGGAGCCCCGCCGGGACCTCTGGCCGGACATCCGGAGACGGCTGGAGCCCGCGGCGCCGGCGGCCCGGGGGCTGCCGTCCCGCTGGATGCTGGGGCTGGCCGCCGCCGCGATCCTGGTCGTCGGGTTCGCGGCGGGATTGATCCTGCGGCCCGCCCCGGAGCCGGACCCGTCGATCCTGCTGGCCTCCTACCGGGAGGCGGAGGCGGAGTACGTCCGCATCACCCGGGATCTCCGCGGCCGGATGGCGGAGCGCCGGGACGACCTGTCGCCGGAAACCCTGGCGATCGTGGAGGAGAACCTCCGGATCATCGACGAGGCGATCCAGGAGGTGCGCACGGCGCTCGAGAAGGACCCGGCCAACGTCGGGAACGGACGCCGCTTCACCCATCTGTATGGACGGAAGGTGGCCCTGCTGCAGCAGGCGGTGGCCATGCCCGCCGAGAGCTGAGCGGGCGGAGGGGAGGATGACCATGAACAGGCTGCGAACGACCATCCCCATGCTGCTCCTCGCGGGTGCGCCCGCCTGGGCGCAGGGTCAGGTCGAGGAGATTCGCCCCCTGAAGCCCGGGGGGACCGTCACGGTGGAGAACCTCGCCGGCAGCGTCCGGGTCCAGGGATGGGATCGCGACGAGGTGAAGGTGCTGGCCGACCTGGGCCGCGGCACGGAGCGCCTGGCGGTCGACAGCGACCCGGACTCGGTGGAGATCGAGGTGGTCCTCCAGTCCGGCCGGCACCGCCAGGTGGAGGGGAGCGACCTGGAGATCTGGGTGCCCCGGCGGATCGAGCTGGGCGTGGAGACGGTGAGCGCCGCCATCGAGCTGGAGGGCCTGGCGGGGTCGGCGGAGATCGAGTCGGTCAGCGGCAGGATCCGGGTCAGCGGCGACCTCGAGGAGCTGAGCATCGAGGCGGTCAGCGGGCTCGTCGAGGTGGCGAGCTCC
>JASFRI010000088.1:0-12131 GCA_050115015.1 Acidobacteriota bacterium | reverse complement strand
GGCACCGTCACCGTACAGGCCCGCTTCCCGAACCCCGGCGGCATCCTCCGCCCGGGCGTGTACGGCAAGGTCCGGGCCGTCGTCCGGACCATCCCCGAGGCCATCCTGGTCCCGCAGCGGGCGGTGCAGGAGCTCCAGGGGCAGTACCAGGTCTGGGTGCTCGGCGCCGACGACCGCGTGGAGCCCCGGTTCGTCGAGCCCGGCCTGCGCGTGGACGACCTCTGGGTCATCGCCTCCGGGCTGGAGCCCGGCGACCGGATCGTCGTCGAGGGGATCCAGCGCCTCAGGTCGGGCATGACCGTCTCCGCGATGCCCCTCGCGAGCTGACCCGTGGCCACCTTCTTCGTCCGACGGCCGATCGTGGCCATGGTCATCTCGATCCTGATCGTCCTGCTCGGACTCGTCGCCCTGGGAAGGCTGCCGATCTCCCAGTACCCCGAGATCACCCCGCCGGAGGTCGTGGTGGAGGGGACCTACACCGGCGCCAGCGCCGTGGACGTCGAGCAGTCCGTGGCCACGCCCATCGAGCAGAAGGTCAACGGCGTCGAGAACATGCTGTACATGAAGTCCACGAACTCCGCGGACGGCAAGATGCAGCTCCGGGTCTCGTTCGAGGTCGGGACCGACCTGGACACCGCCAACATGCTCACCCAGAACCGGGTGGCGGAGGCGACCCCGACGCTGCCGGAGGAGGTGACCCGCTTCGGCGTCTCCACCAAGAAGTCCCTGGCCATGCCGATGCTGCTGGTGACCCTGATCTCCCCGAACGGCTCCTACGACAACGACTACCTGAGCAACTACGCGGTCATCAACGTGAACGACGCCATCGCCCGGATCCGGGGGGTCGGGCAGGTGACGAACTTCGGCGGCAGCGACTACGCCATGCGGATCTGGGTGGCGCCGGACCGGCTGGCCCGCTACGGGATGACCATCCCGGACCTGGCCGCGGCGGTCCGCGCCCAGAGCGTCATCGCCCCCGCCGGGCAGATCGGTGGCGAGCCGGCACCGGCGGGCACCGAGTTCACGTACACGGTCCGCACCCAGGGCCGGCTGCAGACCGCAAGGGAGTTCGCCGAGATCGTCCTGCGCACCAACCCCGACGGATCCCAGGTGCGCATGGAAGACGTCGCCCGGATCGAGCTGGGGAACCAGAACTACAACTTCATCGGCCGGCTCGACTCCGCCGACGCGGCGGTGATCGCCGTCTACCAGCTTCCCGGCTCCAACGCGCTGGACGTGGCGGCCCAGGTAGAGAAGACCATGCAGGAACTGGCCGCCCGCTTCCCGGACGACCTGCAGTACGTCGTCTCGCTGGACACGACGCTGGCGGTGGAGGCCGGCATCAACGAGATCGTGGTCACCCTCTTCCAGGCGATCGCGCTCGTCATCCTCGTTGTCTTCGTCTTCCTGCAGAACGTCCGGGCCACCCTGATCCCGCTCATCGCGGTGCCGGTCTCGCTCATCGGCGCCCTGGTGGCGTTCCCGCTCCTCGGCTTCTCCATCAACGTGCTGTCCCTGCTCGGCCTGGTCCTGGCCATCGGCACCGTGGTGGACGACGCCATCGTCGTGGTCGAGGCGGTGATGGCGCACATCGAGGCGGGGATGAGCCCGAAGGAGGCCACCATCAAGGCGATGCAGGAGGTGTCGGGACCCGTGGTGGCCACGACGCTGGTCCTGTTCGCCGTGTTCGTCCCGGTGGCGTTCATGGCCGGGATCACGGGACGCCTCTACCAGCAGTTCGCCATCACCATCGCCGTATCCGTCGGGTTCTCCTCGATCAACGCCCTGAGCCTGAGCCCGGCATTGTCCTCGAGGCTCCTGCGGCCGAAGGGAGAAAAGGGGAGTTTTCTGGATCCGTTCTACCGCGCCTTCAACCGGGCCTTCGACTGGGCCACGAGGATCTACACCGGGATCGCCGCCTGGTTCGTCCACCGTCCCTGGACCAGCGTCGGCCTCATCGCCCTGCTGGCCGGCGGGATCGTGTTGCTGGGAAAGGTGGTCCCTGCGGGGTTCGTCCCGGAGGAGGACGAGGGTTGGTTCCTGGTCAACGTCCAGCTTCCGGATGCGGCGTCCCTGCAGCGCTCCGACGCCATCTGCTCGCAGGTGGAGACCATCCTGGCGGAGACAACCGGGGTCCGGAGCTACACGACGATCGTGGGCTACAGCTTCATCTCCGGCTCCGCGGCGTCGAACAACGCGTCGTTCTTCGTGGGCCTGGAGCCATGGGACGACCGCGGAGCCTCCGAGCTGCACGTGAAGTCGATCATCCGGACGCTCAACGGGCGGTTCGCGCGGGAGGTCCCGGGGGCCATCGTCTTCGCCTTCGGGCCCCCGGCGATCCCGGGACTCGGGACCGGCTCCGGCTTCAGCCTGATGCTGCAGGACCGCTCCGGGGGCACGCCGGCGTTCCTGGAGGAGCAGGCCCGGACCTTCATCGGGGCGGCGACGGCGCGTCCCGAGATCGGCGGCGTGTTCACCGCCTACAGCGCCCGGGTGCCGCAGATCTTCGCGTCCATCGACCGGGACGGGGCCCTGAAGCGCGGCGTGACCCTCGACGACGTCAACACGACGCTCGGCGCCAGCTTCGGCGGCTCGTACATCAACGACTTCAACCGCTTCGGCCGGCTCTACAAGGTCTATGTCCAGGCGGAGCCCGAGTACCGGGTCTCCCCCGAGGAACTCGGGCAGTTCTACGTCCGGAACCGCGCCGGGGACATGGTCCCGCTGGCGACCCTGGTGGAGCTGTCGCCCACCACCGGTCCGGCCTACACGAACCGCTTCAACCTGTTCCGGGCGGCGGAGATCATCGGCAGCCCTGCCCCGGGGTACAGTTCGGCGCAGGCCCTGGACGCCCTGGAGGAGACGGCGACGGAGGTCCTGCCGCCGGAGGTGAGCTACTCCTGGAACGCCATGTCCTACCAGGAGAAGGCCGCCGCAGGCACCGCCGGCGTGGTGTTCGCCTTCGCCCTCCTCTGCGTCTTCCTGATCCTCGCGGCGCAGTACGAGAGCTGGTCGCTCCCCTTCAGCGTCCTGCTCGGCACCCCTTTCGCGGTGTTCGGCGCGTTCCTGGGCCTGTGGCTGAGCCGATTGCTGCTGGGCGAGAGCTACGAGAACAACGTCTTCGCCCAGATCGGCCTGGTGATGCTCATCGGCCTGGCGGCGAAGAACGCCATCCTCATCGTCGAGTTCGCCCGGGCCAAGGTGGAGTCCGGGATGGGCGCGGTGGAGGCGGCCATCGACGCGGCGAAGCAGCGGTTCCGCCCGATCCTCATGACGGCCTTCTCGTTCATCCTCGGCGTCCTGCCCCTTCTGGTCGCCAGCGGCGCCGGCGCCGAGGCCCGCAAGGTGATGGGCATGGCGGTGTTCGCGGGGATGCTCCTGGCGACGGTCCTGGGGGTCCTGCTGGTCCCGGTGCTGTTCGTCATCGTCGAGAAGCTCAGCGGCGGCTCCGCCCCGAAGCCCGCCGCCGAGGGGGCGGAGAAGTGAGCCGCCGCCTCGTCGCGGCGCTGGCGGCCACGGCCCTGACCGCGTCGTGCACCCTCGGCCCCGACTACCGGCGCCCGGATCTCGATACGCCGGAGGCTTACCGCGACGCCGTACCGAGCCCGGACTCCCTGGCGAACCTCCCCTGGTGGGAGGTCCTCCACGACGAGGCGCTCCAGGAGCTCGTCCGCACCGCCCTCGAGCACAACAAGGACCTGCAGGCGGCGTACTGGCGGGTCGAGGCGGCCCGGGCCCGCCTGGGATTCACCAAGGCGGACCTCTGGCCCACCTTCGACTACGGCCTCCGGGCGCGCGCCGATAACCCGAGCAACGCGCTCCCTCCACTGCCCGGGGACCGGCAGGAGAATTACTTCGCCGGCGTCGGGATCTCCTGGGAGATCGACATCTGGGGGAAGCTGCGCCGGTCGAACGAGTCCGCCCGGGCGAACCTGCTGGCGACGGAATGGGGCCGCCGGGCGTTCACGGTGAGCCTGGTGGCGGAGGTGGCCCGACTCTACTTCCTCCTACGCGACTTCGACACCCGGCTCGAGATCTCCCGGGAGACCCTCGAGTCCCGCACGCGCTCCACCGAGCTGGTCCGGCAGCGGTTCGAGGGGGGCGTGGTCTCGGAGCTCGACGTCCGGCAGGCGGAGGTCCAGGAGGCGATCGCCGCGTCGGCGGTTCCCGCCTTCGAGCGGGCGGTGGCCCAGACGGAGAACGCCCTCAGCGTGATCCTCGGACGGGCCCCGGGACCGATCCCGCGCGGCCAGTCCCTGGTCGATCAGGAGCTGCCGGATGAGACGCCCGCGGGCCTGCCCTCGGATCTGCTCCAGCGCCGGCCGGACGTCCTCCGGGCGGAGGAGCTCCTGCACGCCCAGATGGCCCGGATCGGCGTGGCCCGGGCCCTGCGCTTCCCGCAGCTCAACCTCACCGGTGCCTTCGGGCTGGAGAGCAACGAGCTGTCCGAGTTCACGTCCAGCGATGCCGGCTTCTGGAGCATCGGCCTCGACCTCTTCGGGCCGCTGTTCCAGTTCGGCAAGAACAAGCGCCGCGTCGACGTGGAGCGCTACCGGACGGAGGAGGCGGTGCTGGGATACGAGAACACCATCCTCCAGGCCTTCCGGGAGGTCGAGGACTCGCTGATCGCGATCCGCACGCTCCGCGACGAGTACGAGGCCCGGGCCCGGCAGGTGGCCTCCGGACACCATGCGGCCCGGCTCTCCCGGGCACGCTACGACGGCGGCGTGACCAGCTACCTGGAGGTCCTGGACACGGAGCGCTCCCTGTTCGATTCGCAGCTCGAGGCCTCGCGGACGCTGCAGGAGCACTACAACGCCATCGTCGCGCTGTACGCCGCGCTCGGAGGCGGCTGGGACCCGATCGAGGTCTACATCCCGCAGCCGCAGGTGCCGGGAAACGAGCGTGAGGAGTAGCGCCGGGGAGGGCCGGTGAGCGCATCGAACGGCTTCCGCCCCGTCCCCTGGCTGCCGGGCCCGCACCTGGAGACCATCGTCCCCGCCCTCATGCCGGCGAAACGCCGGCCGCGCCCCTGGCAGTCCCGGGTGATCCCCGTGGAGGAGAGCTCGGCGGTCCAGGTCCATCAACGCGAGCCGCATCCCGGTTCCCGCGGAACCCTCCTGCTGCTGCACGGCCTCGGGGGCTCCGCCGACTCGCGTTACATGTGGTGGACCTCCCGCGTGGCCGCGGCACGCGGCTGGGTGCCGGTACGGATGAACGCGCGCAACGCCGGCGGCACGGAGGCCCTGTCGACGACGCTCTACAACGCCGGCCAGAGCGACGACGTGGACGCGGTGCTGGCGGACCTCGAGGCCGCCGGCTTTCCCCGCCCCTTCGCCGTCGTGGGGTTCTCCCTGGGCGGCAACACCGTCCTGCGCTACGCCGGGACCCGCGGCGCGGAGTGCCGCGCGGACCATGTGGTGGCCGTGAACCCGCCGGTCGAGCTGGACGTGACCGCCCGGGAGCTGGAGCGCCCGGAGAACCGGGTCTACCGCCACCACTTCACGCGCCTGCTGGTCCGGCAGCTCGATCGGATCCGCCGCATCCGGCCGGTGGCGGGGCCCGCCCTCCCGTTCTGGAGGGTCGGGACCATCCGCCGGTTCGACACGCTCTACATCGCGCCCGCCGCGGGGCACCCCTCCGCGGAGGCGTACTACGCCCACGCCAGCTCCGGTCCGCGGCTGGCGGGGATCCGGGTCCCGGGCCTCGTTCTGTCGACGGAGAACGACCCCTTCGTCCCTTCCCCCATGTTCGAGAAGTATCGGACAAACGGCTCCGGCCCCCTGCGGTGGCGGTTCGTGCGGCGTGGCGGCCACCTGGGTTACTGGAGCCGCGGCCGGCCGCGCTTCTGGGCCGCGACCGCCATCCTCGACCACCTCGAGGAGCGAACACGCTGACCGCCTCCGGGAGGGACCGCGCTCACCGCCGGCGTCGGGGATGATCCACAATGGCCTCGATGTGCGCGGTGTCCCGGCGACGGCTCGAGACGGTCCGGAGGGACGGCCCTTTCCCGAACCCGGCCCGACCCGCACCGCGAGGCGGACGGCCGCCCCCCGGAGGGCCCCATGATCCTGGTCGAGAACCTCACGAAGGACTACGACGGCCTGCGCGCCGTGGACGGGCTGTCGTTCTCGCTGGAGGCGGGCGAGATCCTGGGGCTGGTGGGGCCGAACGGGGCCGGCAAGACCTCGACGCTGCGCTGCCTCGTGGGCATCCTGCCGGCCACGGCGGGCCGCATCGTCCTGGACGGGCACGACATCGCCCGGGAGCCGGTCCCCGCCAAGCGGATCGCCGCCTTCATCCCCGACGAGCCGCGCCTCTTCGACTACCTCACCGTGGAAGAGCACCTGCGGTTCGTGGCCCGCCTCTACGGCGTCGACGACGTCGCGGCCCGGGCCGGCCGGCTCCTCGGCGAGCTGGAGCTGGCCGGGCGGGAGCGGTCCCTCCCGGCGGAGCTGTCCCGGGGGATGAAGCAGAAGCTGGCCATCGCCTGCGGGCTGCTGCACGACCCGCGGGTACTCCTGTTCGACGAGCCGCTCACCGGGCTGGACCCGATGGGCATCCGGCGGATGAAGGCGACCATCAGGGCCAGGGCGGAGGCGGGCGCCGCCGTCATCGTCTCCTCGCACCTGCTCTCCCTGGTCGAGGAGATCTGCACCCGCGTGCTGATCCTGGTGGACGGGACGAAGCGCCTGGACGGGACCCTCGGGGAGCTCGCCGCTCGTTTTCCGGACCTCGCTGCGGGGGCGCGCCTGGAGGACGTCTTCCTGCGCGCCACGGTCCGGGAGCCGGGTGACGGCGATCCGGGCGATCCCCCGGCGCCCGGAGGCTCCGAGTGACGCTGGTCCTCCTGCAGGTCCACCTCTGGTCCTGGCGGAACCGCATCCGGACGCGGCTGCGGCGGCTCCGGCAGGTCCGCTACGCGGTGCCCTTCGCGGTCGGGGTGGCGTACATCCTGCTCTTCTGGCAGCCCTGGAACCGGGGACGCATGCTGGGGCTGGAGTCGAACCACCTGCTGGCGGACCCCGAGATGGCGGGGATCGGGCAGGTCGTCGCGGCGGTGCTGATCACGCTCTACGCGGTGGTCGCCTGGCTGTGGCCCCGGCAGCGGCCCGCGCTGGAGTTCTCCGAGGCGGAGGTCGCCTTCCTCTTCCCGGCACCCCTCACCCGCCGTCAGGTCGTGAACTACAGCCTGCTCCGGACCCAGTTCGGGCTGCTGTTCGCCGCCTTCATCCTGGATCTGATCTCGCTCCGCCACCTCGCGCCCTCGTTCCTGCAGGGCCTTCTCGGCCTGTGGATCGCGTTCTCGACCATGCAGATGTATTCCTTCGGCGTGAGCATCCTGCGCTCCAGCCTGCGCCGGCACGGCCGGTCGGGCCTCCGCCGCGCCTGGCCGGCCCTCCTGCTGCTGGCCGTCGTGGGGGTGGCGGTGGCGCTCTGGTGGTGGCGCTGGCTGCGGCCGCCCACGCCGGCGGAGCATGACGGTGGCAAGGCGGTCGCCCTCTATCTCGTGGCGATGGCGGATGCCGGCCCGATGCGCTACCTGCTGTGGCCGGCACGGGCGCTCGCGCGTCCCGCCCTGGAGGCGGGAGGACCGATCGCGCTGCTCGGCTCCCTGGTCCCGGCCCTGGCGATGCTCGCGGCGTCATACGTGTGGGTGATCCGCTCCGACTTCGCGTTCGAGGAGGCGTCGGCGGAGAGGGCGGCGCGGCGGGCCGCACGGCGGGCGGACCGGCACCGCCGCCGGCCGCGCTACGAGCGGGTGCGGGAAGCTGCGCGGCGACCCCCGTTCCCGCTGGCGACGGCGGGCCGCCCCGAGATCGCGCTCCTCTGGAAGAACCTGATCGCCACCGGCCGGTTCATCACGGTGCGCCGGGCCCTGGGGCTCGCCGTGGCGCTCCCGCTGCTCGCCTCCTGGCTCGCCGCCGGGCGCGGCGATCTGGCCACCGGGATCGGGGCCCTGGCCCAGGGGTTCACCTGGTTGCTGTTCCTCCTCGGGCCGGTGCTGGTCCGCTCGGACCTGCGCACCGACCTGGCGCACGCCACGGTCCTGAAGGGCTGGCCGCTGCCCGGCTGGTCCCTGGTGCTCGGCGAGGCCCTGGCCCCCACGCTGCTCATCTCGTACGCCCAGCTCCTCCTGTTCGGGACCTCCGTCATCCTCCTGGCGCCGTCCTTTGCACCCGCCGTCCTGGACCGGGGGCTGCTCGTCGCCTCCCTCGCGATCCTGGCGCTGCCGCTGAACCTGCTGTCGACGCTGGTGCAGGCGCTGACGGTGCTGCTGTTCCCGTCGTGGATGACCCTGGGGCCGAACCGCCCCCGGGGGCTGGAGGCCTTCGGTCAGCGGCTGCTCGCCATGGCGATGCGGCTGCTGGTCCTGGCCCTGGTGTTCCTGCCCACGGCGGCCATCCTGGGGATCGTCCTGCTCCTGGGACGCCCGCTCCTCGGGGCCGCGGCGTTCCCGGTCGCCGCCGCCGTCGCGGTCCTGCCCGCCGTCGCCGAGGCGGCCGCCCTGCTCTGGTTCCTGGGCCACCGGTTCGAGCGCTTCGACCCGACCCGGGAGCTCGACGTGGCGGCCTGACAGCGCCGAACGTCCCCCCCTTCAGCGCTCCGGGCGGTGCTCCCGACGGCCCCACCCTGGGCGATAATGGACGCGACATGAGCCCGCCCTCGCTCCGCACCTACGCCTGGCTGTCCATCGCCGCGGCCGTGGCGACCATCGCCCTGAAGGTCGTGGCCTGGGCCTGGACGGGCTCGGTCGGGCTCCTCTCGGACGCGCTGGAGTCGCTGGTCAACCTGGCCGGCGCGATGATGGCGCTGGCCATGCTCACCGTCGCCGCCCGGCCCGCGGACGAGGACCACGCCTTCGGCCACGGCAAGGCGGAGTACTTCGCCAGCGGGTTCGAGGGGGTGCTGATCCTGGGCGCGGCGATCGGCATCGGCATCGCGGCCGTCGACCGGCTCCTGCATCCCCGGGAGCTGGAGTCGCTGGCCACGGGCGTCGCGGTCTCGGTCCTGGCCTCGGCGATCAACCTGTGGGTCGCGCGCACGCTGCTGGCGGCGGGACGCCGTCACGGCTCGATCACCCTGGAGGCGGATGCCCGGCACCTGATGACCGACGTGTGGACCTCCGCCGGCGTCCTGGCCGGGGTCGGCGCCGTGGCCCTCACCGGCAGGCTGTGGCTGGACCCCGCCATAGCCCTGCTGGTGGCGATCAACATCCTCTGGACCGGCTACCGGCTCGTGGCGCGGTCCGCCGCCGGGCTGATGGACGTGGCCCTCCCGGAGCAGGATCTCGCCCGGATCCAGGCCATCCTGGACCACTACCGGGCGGAGGGGATCGAGTTTCACGCCCTGCGGACCCGGCAGGCCGGGGCGCGGGCCTTCCTGTCCGTGCACGTGCTGGTGCCCGGCGCCTGGACCGTGCAGGAGGGCCACGATCTCGTCGAGCGCCTGGAGGGCGAGATCCGGGCGGCGCTGCCCCGGGTCACCGCTTTCACCCACCTCGAGCCGCAGGAGGACCCGGCGGCGCACGCCGACCTCCATCTGGACCGCTGAACCGGCGTGGAGACGACGCGCAGGGGGGCGGCGCTCAGGAGGGCCGGCGGGGACGCTGGCTGGCCTTGAGGGCCCGCTTGCGGAGGCGCAGCGCGGCGGGGGTGACCTCCACCAGCTCGTCGTCCCGGATGAACTCCATCGCCAGCTCCAGGTTCAGCCTGCGGGGCGGGACGAGCTGCAGCATGTCGTCGGCGGACGCCGCCCGCATGTTCGTGAGCTTCTTCTCCTTCGTGATGTTCACGTCGAGATCGTCCGGCCGGCTGTGCTCGCCGACGATCCGCCCCTCGTAGACGATATCCCCCGGCTTCACGAAGAGCGTGCCGCGCGGCTGCAGGTGGTCGATGGCATAGGCGGTGCAGCGCCCGGCCCGGTCCGCCACCAGCGCACCGGTGGTGCGGTGGGGGATCTCCCCCTGCCAGACCTCGTGGCCGTCGAAGAGGTGGTTCAGCAACCCCGTCCCCCGGGTCTGGGTCAGGAACTCGGTACGGAAGCCAATGAGCCCACGGGACGGGATGCGGAACTCCATGCGCACCCGGCCCGTGCCGTGGTTCACCATCCGCATCATCCGGCCCTTGCGCTCTCCCAGCAGCTGGGTCACCGCGCCGATGAACTCCTCCGGGCAGTCCACGATGAGGGCCTCCATCGGCTCCTGGCGCACTCCGTCGATGGTGCGAGTGATCACCTCCGGTTTGCCGACGGTGACCTCGAAACCCTCCCGCCGCATCGTCTCGATCAGGATCGCCAGCTGCAGTTCGCCGCGTCCCGAGACCTGGAACACGTCCGGCGAGCTGCTGTCCTCCACCCGCATGGCCACGTTCGTGAGGGTCTCCTTGAGGAGGCGCTCCCGGAGCTTTCTCGAGGTGACGTGCTCCCCCTCCTTTCCCGCCAGGGGCGAGTCGTTCACACCGATGGTCAAGGTCAGGGTCGGCTCGTCCACGCAGATCGGGGGAAGGGCGAGGGGGGTCTCCGGGTCGGAGATCGTCTCCCCGATGCTCACCTCGCCCAGGCCGCAGACCATCACGATCTCCCCGGGCCCCGCCTCGGCCACCTCGACGCGCTTGAGCCCCTCGAACCCCAGGAGCCCCGTGACCCGGAAGCGGTGCACCGCACCGTCCTGGCGGCACAGCGCGGCGTCGGCCCCCTTGCGAAGATTCCCGTGAACCACCCGTCCCACCGCCATCCGACCCCGGTAGTCGTCGTAGTCGAGGCTCGTGACCAGGAACTGCAACGGCCGGGCGGGATCGTGGCGCGGCGCCGGGATCGTCCGGACGATCTCGTCGAACAGCGGCTCGAGGGTCTCGTCCGGACCGTCGGCCTTGCGGCGGCAGACGCCGGCCTTGGCGTTGGCGTAGAGGACCGGGAACTCGAGCTGGGACTCGTCGGCGTCCAGGTCGATGAAGAGGTCATAGACCTCGTCCAGGACCTCGGCGGAACGGGCGTCCTTCCGGTCGATCTTGTTGATCACGACGATGGGGGCCAGGTGGGCCTCCAGCGCCTTCTTCAGGACGAAGCGGGTCTGCGGGAGCGGCCCCTCGGCGGCATCCACCAGGAGGAGCACGCCGTCCACCATGCAGAGGATGCGCTCGACCTCGCCGCCGAAGTCCGCGTGCCCCGGGGTGTCCACGATGTTGATCCGGGTGCCCTTGTAGCGCAGCGAGGTGTTCTTCGCCAGGATCGTGATCCCCTTCTCCCGCTCCAGGTCGTTGGAGTCCATGACGCGCTCCGCGACGGACTCGTTCGCGCGAAAGATGCCGCTCTGCCAGAGCAGGGCGTCCACCAGGGTCGTCTTGCCATGGTCCACGTGCGCGATGATCGCCACGTTCCGCAGGTCCGGGCGCGTCTCCATGGGGTTCCTCGTCCCCGCCGCGGCGGGAGGGCCGGGGGCCGCCCCGGCAATCCGGCGGAGGATAGCACTCCGCCGGGACGGCCACCGCCCCGGGGGGCGTCCCGGGCCGACGGCGGACCGGCGTCCCGGGCTTTCTTGACCATGACAATCAACCGCGACGCGTGCCGGCCTCCATCCCCGCAGACCCCCGGCAACAGGGGGCCGGGCAAGAGCAGTGCGCGGAGGAGGGCCCTTGCCGGGTTGCCGGGGCGGCGGGATGCGAACGCATCGGTGGGCCCGGGAAGCCGCACCGCCCTGGGGGCGATCCTCGGCGTGGCGCCGGCCGGAAGGGGGATCTCCCCCAGGTGTGGGGGACGGCGCGCCGACGGCCGCGGGGGCTTCGGTCCGTCTAGACCGGCGCGACAGGGGCCGGAAGGCGGTCGAGGAGCGCGTGGATCACGACCTGCTTGCGCCGCAGCCGATCCCGATAGTCCAGCAGGTCGGTGTGGGAGATCTCCATCCGGAGATCCGAAAGATACTCCTCCAGCAGTTCGCGGAGGACCGTGGCCTCCTCGTCATTCAGTCGGATCTGCATCGCAATCCTCCTCGCCGGGCCCTCGGGGCGCCTCCGGCAGGTCCAGCGCCTGCCGGATGTGCGCCAGGTCGAGGTCGCGGCCCGGCGGCAGCGTACCGGTCTCGCGGCCGAGGACCCTCAGGTCTCCGGCGACCGTTTCGCGCAGCGCCCGCTCGA
>JASFRI010000087.1:0-12145 GCA_050115015.1 Acidobacteriota bacterium | reverse complement strand
GCGCCTTCCCAAGCAGCTCCGGGTGGACCTGGGAGGCCGTCGTGGGCGGCTCTGTCACGGCTCCCCCCGGAGGATCAACGAGTTCCTGTGGGAGACGACGACGTCGGCGGCGTTCCTGGAGCGACTCTGCCGCGAGCACGCGGCGGACGTCATCCTCTGCACGCACACCGGGCTTCCCTGGCACCGGGCGCTTCCCGGCGGTCGTCACGTCGTCAACGTGGGCGCCGTGGGCCGCCCGCCGAACGACGGCAGGCCGGAGGTGGTCTACGCCCTGCTGCACCCCGTCGACCCGCTGGGCGTGGAGTTCCCGCGGGTCGCCTACGATCACCGGCGCCTGGCCCGGGAGATGCGGGAGGAGGCCCTCCCGGAGCAATTCATCGAGACGATCCTCACCGGCTGGTGGACGACGTGCCTGGAGATCCTGCCGGTGAAGGAGCGCCAGCGCGGACGGTTCTGAGCCGGGGCGCGGCATCCTCATTGCATGCGGATCCGCTCCGGTTCCGCACAGGAGGAGATCCGTGAAGACGATCATCGAGCCCTTCCGCATCAAGGCCGTCGAGCCCCTGCGGATGACCACGGCGGCCGAGCGCCGCGCCATCCTCGAGCAGGCCGACTGGAACCTCTTCCGGATCCGCGCCGAGGACATCCTGATCGACCTGCTCACCGACTCGGGCACCGGGGCGATGTCCGCGGAGCAGTGGGCCGGGATCATGCGGGGGGACGAGTCCTACGCCGGAGCCCGCTCCTGGTTCCGCTTCCACGACCGAGTGCGGGAGCTGACCGGCTTCTCCCACATCATCCCCACGCACCAGGGACGGGCGGCGGAGCGCATCCTGTTCGCCTGCCTCGGGGTGGCGGGGAAGGTGGTGGTGAGCAACACGCACTTCGACACCACCCGGGCGAACGTGGAGTACCTCGGCGGCAAGGCCGTCGACATCCCGATCCCCGAGGCGGCGACGCCGCCCGCGGTGCACCCCTTCAAGGGGAACCTGGACCTCGACCGGCTCCGGACGTTGCTGTCGGGCGCGGAGGGGGAGGTGGTCTGCGTGATCGCCACCGTGACGAACAACTCCGGCGGCGGCCAGCCCGCGTCCCTGGCGAACCTGCGGGCGGCGTCGGATCTCTGCCGGGCCGCCGGCGTGCCGTTCTACCTGGACGCCTGCCGGTTCGCGGAGAACGCCTACTTCATCAAGCTCCGGGAGGAGGGACAGGCAGACCGCAGCGTGGAGTCCATCGCCCGGGAGATGTTCTCGCTGGCGGACGGCGCCACCTTCAGCGCCAAGAAGGACGGGCTGGCCAACATCGGCGGGTTCCTGGCCTCGAACGACGACCGGCTCGCCCGCCAGGAGGAGGAGCTGCTGATCCTGACCGAGGGGTTCCCGACGTACGGGGGGCTTGCCGGACGGGACCTCGAGGCGATCGCCGTCGGCCTCCGGGAGGTGGTCGAGGAGGACTACCTGCGCTACCGGATCGCCTCGACCCGCTACCTGGGGGAGGGCCTGGCCGCGGCCGGGATGCCGATCGTGCAGCCGCCGGGGGGCCACGCGGTCTACGTGGACGCCGGGGCGTTCCTGCCGCACCTGACCCACCAGCAGCTTCCCGGGCAGGCGCTGGCCTGCGCCTTCTACGAGGAGGGGGGGATCCGCGGGGTCGAGATCGGCACGCTGATGTTCGGCGGCCGGGATCCGCGGACCCAGCGAGAGCGGATCGCCTCGCTCGAGCTCCTCCGCATGGCCATCCCGCGGCGGGTCTACACCCAGAGCCACATCGACTACGTGATCGAGGTGGCGCGGGACGTCGCCGCGCGCCGGGAGTCGATCCGCGGCCTGGAGATCGTGGAGGAGAGCCCGCACCTGCGGCACTTCACCGCCCGGCTCCGGCCCTTGCCCGGCTAGTCGAGGGGCCTGCCTCACATGGGGTCGTTGGCCTCATATGGGGTCAAAACTGCCCGGGACCCCCTGCCGCGGCCCGATCCGCCCGTCCAGCCCGCCGAGGCGGAAGTTCCTTGGTACAAGCGATTTGACGCTCTTTCTCCGGAGCCCCGGTGGGCGCGTCCCGGGTGCTACACTTCTTGCTATCCCCATCCACGGCGAGGGGCGGCGTCCGCCGCCGGCTCGCGAGGATCGCTGCCATGACCTTCCGGCTCGTCGGTCTGATGACCCTGGTGCTGCTGATCTGCCTGGCCTCGTTTGCCGTGCTCCTGAACCACTACCAGGGGGAGCTGCGCGACGAGGTGACCCGCACCGTCTCCCAGGTCGGGAAGGCCACCCTCTCGACCCTGGAATACCGCTTTCCCACCGGGCCGGCGGTGATCGACGTCGCCCCCTTCGAGGGTGGGGGGGCGGCGGGTGGACCCCACGCGCGGCTCGGCGGGCACGACCCGGCGGCGCTGCGGGAGCGCGTGCGGCGCATCCAGGAGGAGGCGGAGGACGGGAACGGGACCTTTGGCTTCGTGATCGTCCAGCGCACGGCCTCCGGGCCGGCGGGGATCCGGGCGGGGGAGGACTGCGAGGAGGCGATCGGGGACGACTGCCTCGCCCCCGCCGAGGGGACGGTCAGTGTCAGCGCCTCGTTCAGCGATGCGCCCGACGAGGTCGACAACTCCTTCGTGATCCACCTCGACGCGATCCGCGCCGACACGGACCCGGCACGGGGCACCTTCCTCCGCATCCCGACGTTCCATGCCGCGGCGGACGCCGACGGGCAGGTCCCGACGGAGGGGGAGCAGCTGTTCTGGACGACCGAGCAGGAGGCCGCCGCGGTCCCCGCGGCGATGAAGCAGGACATCATCCTCCCCATCGCCACCGACCAGTTCGACGAGCTCCTCGAGGACTTCCGGGCCCAGACCCTGTTCCTGTTCCTGGCGGTGTTCCTCCTGGGGATGCTGCTGTCGGTGAGCCTGGCCTCCCGCTTCACGCGGCCGGTCCGGCGCCTCGACGCGGGGATCCGCCGGCTCTCGGAGGGGGACCTGGACGTCCAGGTGGAGGCGCACGGCCGGGACGAGGTGGGACGGCTCGGCCGGGCCTTCAACGAGATGGCCCGGCGGCTGCGCGCCAGCCGGGACCGGGAGCGGGAGCTGACCCGCCGGGAGAAGCTCTCCGCCCTCGGGCGGCTCGCGGCGGGGGTGGCCCACGACGTCCGCAACCCGCTGCACTCCATCGGGCTGACGCTGCAGCACCTCCGGGAGGCCGCGCGCCCGAGCGAGCCCGGACGCGTCGAGGAGTTCGACCGGTCGGTGGAGATCATCCGGCAGGAGGTCCACCGGCTCGACGGGCTGGTGGGGAACTTCCTCCGTTTCGCCAGGAGCGACCGGCGGAGCCGGGCGCCGATCGACCTCCCCGAGCTGCTGCGGGACACGGTGCGGCTCGTCGAGAAGGAGGCGGAGCGCCGTGGGATCCAGGTGAAGATCGTCACCGAGGGGGACGTGCGGTCGTTTCCCGCGGATCCCGAGTCGATCCGCTCCTCGATCCTGAACCTCGTGATGAATAGCTTCGAGGCGATGAAGTCGGGCGGCACGCTCACGCTGCGACTGCGGGGGGAGCCCGACGAGGTGATCCTGGAGGTCGCGGACACCGGCTGCGGCATCCCGAGGGAAGACCAGGAACGCGTGTTCGAGTTCGCCTACACCACGCGGGACGACGGGCACGGCCTCGGCCTGGCGATGGTGCACCAGGTCGTCGTGGAGGATCACGGCGGCCGCATCTCCCTGGACAGCCGGCCCGGCGAGGGGACGCGGGTGCGGATGGCCTTCCCCCTCGCCGCCGCGGGAGGAGCCTGAGATGGAGACGTCGACGCCGACCCGGGGACGTTTGCTCGTCACCGACGACGAGGCGACCCAGCGGACCATGCTCCAGGCCATCCTGACCCGCGCCGGGTTCGAGGTGGAGACGGCGCGCGACGGTGCCGAGGCCCTCGAGCGCCTCCAGAACGAGAACTTCGACGTCCTGGTCACCGACCAGCGGATGCCGGGCATGGACGGGCTCACCTTGCTGGAGCGCGCCCGGTCCCTCGATCCCTCCCTGCCGGTGGTGCTGATGACCGCCTACGGCTCCGTGTCGTCGGCGGTGGCCGCGATGAAGCAGGGTGCCGCGGACTACCTGACCAAGCCGTTCGAGCGCGAGGAGCTGCTGCTCGTCCTGGAGAAGACCCTGCGCCACCGCCGCCTGGAGGACGAGGTGGCGGCGCTGCGCGGCGCCCTGAAGGAGCGCTACCGGCTGGGGAACCTCATCGGGGCCTCGCCGCCGATGCAGGAGATCTTCTCGATGATCGAGCGCATCGCGCACACCGACGTGCCCGTGCTCATCCGCGGCGAGAGCGGCACCGGGAAGGAACTGGTGGCCCGGGCCATCCACGAGGCCAGCCACCGCGCCGACGGACCCTTCGTGGCGCTGAACTGCGCGGCGATCCCCGAGACCCTCCTGGAGAGCGAGTTCTTCGGCCACGAGAAGGGGGCGTTCACCGGCGCGATCCGCTCCCATGCCGGCAGGTTCGAGCAGGCCGACGGCGGCACGCTGTTTCTCGACGAGATCGGCGCCATGCGGATCGACCTGCAGGCGAAGCTCCTCCGGGTGCTCCAGGAGAAGGAGGTGCAGCGCCTGGGCTCCACCGTCACGCGGAAGGTGGACGTGCGCATCCTCGCGGCCACCGGGGAGAACCTGGAGGAGGCGATCCGGGAGCGCCGGTTCCGCGACGACCTGTTCTACCGGCTCAACGTCGTGCCCGTCGCCCTGCCGCCGCTCCGCGAGCGCGCGGAGGACATCCCCCTCCTCGTCAACCACTTCCTCGAGCGCTCCGCGGAGCGCCTGGGCCGGGAGCCGAGAGGCGTCGACCCGGAGGTGATGGACCGCCTGCAGCGGTGGCCCTGGTCGGGGAACGTCCGGGAACTGGAGAACTGCGTCGAGCGGATGGTGCTGCTCGGCCGGGGGCCCCGGATCGGTGTGGCGGACCTGCCACCGGACCTGCGGGACGGCGTCGGCGAGCCCCAGGACCCCGGGGGCGGCTTCCTGCTCCCGCCGGAGGGGGTCCGGCTCGGCGACCTGGAGCGGGATCTGATCCTGCAGGCGCTGGAGCGCTACCGGGGCAGCCTGCGCCCGGCCGCCCGGGCCCTGGGGATCTCCTACAAGACCCTCCAGTACCGGATCCGCAAGCACGGTCTCGATCGGACCGAGTTCGATGAAGCGCCGTCCTTCCCGGCGGACCGTCGGGGGTCGCCCGAAATGCGCACGCGTGACCGCAGATGAGGTGGTGGGCGGTCCGGGGTAGATCCTGTAAGTAGTTTTTTCTCAATATTTAAACGCCTTGCCGTCGTGGCACGGGCCGTGCAATCCAGGGTCGCGGCGTGAGCATTCGCGACCGGGCGGGGCCGGACACGGGCCGGCGGCGCCGTCCAACGGCACCGGCGGTCCGGGAGGAAGGGAATCCGATGACACGAACCACGGGATGGGCGCTGGGCCTGACCGGGGCCCTGCTGCTGTGCGGGCTCCTGGCGCTGCCGATCTTCGCCGCGGGCCCGCATGCCAGCGGAATCCACGGGGAGCACTTCTACGGGGACGGCGAGACGGTGGACCTGTCCGAGCTGGCGGACGGCGAGACCCGGTTCTTCGACGCCGGCGACCGGCAGCTGATCGCCACCCGCTACGGGGACGTGGTCGAGATGACGCTGGAGGATCCCGAGGATGGCGACCAGGTGATCGAGTGCACCATCGGCCGGGATCGATGCCTGGTCTTCCTGCCCGAGGACGGCGGCGACGCGCGCCTGCTGATCGCCACCCGGCGGGGCACCGGTGTCGGGGACGCCGCCTTCGGGCTGTTCCAAGCCGATGCGGACGTCCACGGGATCCACGAGGGGCACGAGGAAATCCTCGTCGAGCTGCAGCGCCTGGGGGAAGATGACGACCTCGTCTGGGTCGACGACGACGAGGGCAGCCTCCCCTTCGGCATCCAGGTGCACCGTATCGACGAGACGGTGCTGCGCTGCCCCGAGGGGGACACCACGATGACGATCGGTCCCGACGAGGACGCGTCGGGACCCTACTACTGTCCGAAGCATGACATCGAGCTGGAGAAGGCCACGGACCGCGTGATGGTCAAGGAGATCCGGGTTCAGAAGCCTCACGAGGACCGCTAACGGCCTTCTCCGTTCTACGGGGCGCGGGGCCGATGCGGCGCCCGCGCCCCACCTGGGAGAGTAGCGATGCTGCGACACACGATGGGGTTCGGCCTGGCCTGCCTGCTGGTGATCGCACTTCCGGCGATCGCCGGGCCGGCCGGTCACGGCCGGGTGATGACCGCGGATGACGCGGAGACGTTCGATCTCTCGGACCTGGCCGACGGGGAGACCCGCTACTTCGGCTCTGGCGACGGCGAGTTCCAGGCGACGCGGGAGGGGGACCGGGTAGTGGTCCGGTTCGACGGCGAGGAGCCCTCCCGGGAGATCACCTGCACGATCGGCCAGGAGCGCTGCCTCGTTCTGACTCCCGACGCCGGAGCCGGGACGCTGATCCTCCGTTCCGACGGCGACGAGGACTCCCGCACGATCTCCGTGGTGCGGGCGGACGCCAGCGGAAGCGCCGTGTTCGTGGGCAGCGGCGAGGCCGGGGGCGGGACGATGACCGTCCACATCGACGGGGAGGACCCGATGCGCTGGGTGGACGCGGACGGGGGCGCGACGACGATCGTGGAGGTCGGTCGGTCCGACACGGTCGTCCTCCGCTGCCCGGAGGGGGACACGACCATGACCCTGGAGAAGGGGGAGGACGCTGGCCCCTACTACTGCCCGCGGCACCAGCTCGAGCTCGAGCGCGTGCCGCGGGACCCCTCCAGGGAACCCCACGGTTTCGTCGTCGTCGTGGAGGATCCCTCGGACCCGCGGTAGCGACGACGCCTCCCCCAAGCGAACCCCGAACGGGCGCCCCCGGGCGCCCGTTCTTTTTTGCCCATCCCCCGAAAATCGCTTGCCTGACGGGGAAAAAATCGTAAAATGAGTGAAATAACCCAGGCCCGCTGGGGGAAAACCCGACAGCGGGACCCGCCCCATCGGCGCGGTTTGGCTCACCCACCCACGGGGTCCGCGAGAGCCTGGCGGCGACCCGCCCGAGCACAGGGAAGTCCATTGATGTCAACGTCTACAGAGGAACGCGCCGCACCCCGGGCGGTGGACGCCCCCTCCGGATGGGGCAGCGGGAGCGGGATTTCCCCACCCCTGCGCGGGATCCGACACGGGAAGCGCCATCCCGCCGGGACCCCGCAAAACTCCCGTTCATTGCGGAAATTCCTTTAAAGACTATGTTTACGCAGGTAGCAAGGGTGGATGGCGGGACTTTGTGCCCCGTGGCACAAGCCTTGCTGTCCTGGACCCCCGAGATGAAAGTGTATCCGAGCGCCCTGGGTCTGCTGGCTGCCGCGATGCTGGCGGCGATCCCCCTCGCGGGGGCCGCCGGGGACGTGCAGGTCCAGCACCTCTACGAGCTGTCGGACTTCTCCGGGACGATCCCCTACAGCGACGCGGTGATCCACGTGGACCGGGGACGGGACGAGGTCTACGTCACCGACGGCGGCGTGGTCCGGATCTTCAACGGCGCCGGGATGGAGATCTACCGGTTCCTCAAGGACTGGACCACCGGGACGATCTTCGGCCTCGCCGCCGAGCCGAGCGGCGACATCCTGCTGCTCCTGCGGGACTACACGTCCCACGACCCCGGGCCGGGCTGGTCGCTGCATCGCGTGGACTATCGCGGGCGGCCGCTGGGACCCGTCGCGCTGCGGGGGCTGCCCGAGGACCTGGCGGACTTCTCCCCGGACCGGATGGTCCTGCGCGGGGAGGAGATCTTCCTGGTCAGCAGCTTCCAGCTCCGCGTGGTGGTGGTCGGGACCGACGGCGCGTTCCGCCGGTCCCACGACCTGGCGGGGATGCTCGGCATCGACGACCCGGCGAGCACCGACCTGTTCGGCTTCGCCCTGGACCGGGACGGCAACATGCTGTTCACGATCCCCGTCCTGTTCCGGGTCTTCGTCGTCTCCCCCGCGGAGGAGGTCCGGCAGTTCGGCACCCCGGGCTCGGCCCCGGGGAAGTTCGGCATCGTGTCGGGCGTGGCCGGCGACGACGCCGGGAACTACATCGTTGCGGACAAGCTCCGCAACGTCGTGATGATCTTCGACCCCGCCTTCCAGCTGATCACCGAGATCGGCTTCGAGGGCGGGCGGATGAACCTCGTCCGCCCCACGGACCTGGCGCTGGGGAACACCGGACGGATCTACATCACCCAGGCCCGGAACCAGGGGGTTTCGGTGTATTCCGTCAAGCAACTTGTCGGCGACCTCGCGGGCGAGCCCGTTCGCGACGAGAAAGGAGGTGCCAGCACAACCGCTGTTCGGCACGGTGGCGCGGGGGATGCCCCGGCCAGGACGATGACGGGTACCGTGCCGCGAGACCCGCAGATGAGTCCCAATGACCTTCCTCACGGAGTGGGATAGGCCTAGTTCCCTAAGAGGAGGAGGATACGATGAACCGCAAGCTGTTCAAGACGTTCTTGCTGGTGGTGAGCGCGGCCGCGCTGGCCACCGGTGCCTACGCGTTCCACGACGGCGGCGTTGCCGAGTGCAGCGGCTGCCACAGCATGCACGCGGCGGCCTCGCCGACGTTCCTGCTGGTGAACTCGGACCCCAGCTCGACCTGCCTGAGCTGCCACGAGAACTCCAGCGGCGGCAGCTACCACATCAGCACCCCGGCGTCCTACTTCACCGCCAACCCGACCGACGGACCGCTGAACAAGACCCCCGGCGGCGACTTCGGTTGGCTGCGCCTCGACCGGACGGCGTTCGCCAGCTACGGCGCACCGCTGACGTTCCTCGGCGAGGAGCAGGGCCACAACGTCGTGGCGAGTGATTTCGGCTACGTCGCGGATACCACGCCGAACGCGCCCGGGGGCACGATGCCCTCCAACCAGCTGAAGTGCACGAGCTGTCACGACAAGCACGGCCAGGGCCGCATCACCGGCGACGCGACGGCCCCGACGATCCAGACCCCGGTGGTCGGCGGCACCTACGACCCGATCTTCGGCTCCGGCTCCTACGGGACCGAGTACCCGGCCGCCGGCGAGGCGGTCGGCACGTACCGGCTCCTGCCCGGCGACTACTACGACGCCTGGGACTCGGTGAGCTATCCGGGCGTACCCGCGGCGATCGTGCCCTCGAGCTACAACCGCTCCGAGGCCTCGACGACCACCCGGACCGCCTACGGCTACAGCCCGACCGACGCCTCCGGCTTCGCGTCCTGGGGCCGCTGGTGCGCCACCTGCCACCCGGCGATGCACACCGACACCGCGGGCTTCAAGCACAAGGTGGATGACCAGCTTCCCAGCGGCATCGTCACCAACTACAACAGCTACGTCATGAGCGGCGACCTGACCGGCGTGTTCCCGCGGGGCGGCCCCTTCACCTCGCTGGTGCCCTTCTCGAAGAACACCAAGGACATGACCGCCCTGGCCGCCCTGGCGCTGACCGACGACTCGGACATGAGCGGTCCCGATACCACGGACCGGCTCAACTGCCTGACCTGCCACCGCGCCCATGCCTCGGCGTGGAAGTGGTCGCTGCGCTGGAACGGCGATGCCGAGTTCCTGACGCTGGGCACCCCGGGCAACCCGGTCTACCCCGGCGTGGACACCTATCCGACGAACGCCGGCCAGTTCAACGCCGGCTACACCGAGGAGCAGATGACCGACGCCTACTACGGCCGTGCGGCCAACCGCGAGTTCGCTGCGCATCAGCGCTCGCTCTGCAACAAGTGCCACGTGAAGGACTAGCTTGACCTCCTCCCGGCCGGGCGGCGAGCCGCCCGGCCGAAAATGCACGTCGAGGGGCCGGCTCCGGCCGGCCCCTTTTGTTGTATGATGCGGCGCCAGGGCGCCCGCGGCGCCGGCGTCCCGGGCCGCTCCGGAGGGACCCCGTGCCCTGGGCCGTCCTGCTGCTCCTCATCGCCATCGCCCCGCCGGCCCTCGCCGAGCTGCCCCGACCGATCACCGCCGACGGGGCGGCCTTCGTGCACCTCCAGCCCTTCGACCAGGGGGCCGCGCGACTCGACTTCGAGATCGCATCGCTGGCCGCGCTGTCCGCCGACGGCGCCGCGATCCCGATCCACGTCTCCCTCCACCTTGTGGAGGGGTCGCGCATGGACCGCCAGCGGCGGCTGGGCTACGGCCCCCTGCCCCCGGGTCGCTATACCGGCCTGACGATCTCGCTCCGGGCCGGACGCCTGCGCGGCGAGGAGGGGGCGGCGGACCTGGCCGCCCCGGAGGGGCCCGTGGAGATCCCGGTCCCGTTCCAGGTCGACAAGGGACGGGCCCGGCTGCTGCTGCTGACCCTGGATTCGGGCCGGGCGGTCGGGGAGGGCTTCCAGCTCGTGCCCGCCTTCGAGGCCCGGCTGGCGGTGCCGCCACCGGTGGGCAGGCTGGGGCTCGCCTCCACCCCGGGGGCGGCCTCCATCGGCGTGTTCGACAGGTACTCGGCCGAGATGGTGGGCTACGTGCTCACCCTCCGGGAGCCCTCCGGGATGGCGCGCGACTTCCGGGAGGACCGGGTCTACGCGGCGCTGGCCGGGGACGACCGTGTGGTCGTGATCGGTCTGCGGAACCAGGAGGTCCTGGAGGCGCTGCGCCTGCAGGGTGGCGATCGGCCCGTGGAGCTGGCGCTCACCCCCGACGGGGCGACCCTCCTGGCGGTCAACGAGGGCTCGCGCACGCTGAGCTTCATCGACCCGCGCTCCATGGTGGAGACGGGACGCATCTCGGTGGGGAACGGGCCGCACTCCGTCCTGGTGGACCCCCGCGGCGAGCGGGCCTGGGTCTTCAACACCGAGTCCGCCAGCCTGTCGGTGGTCGACCTGGCCCGCCGGGTCGTGATCACCGCGGTGGCCACGGATTCGGAACCGTTCCGCGGCCAGTTCACGCGGCGGGGTGACGCCCTCTACGTGATCCACCGCCGGTCCCCCTATCTCACGGTCGTCGATCCGGAGAGCTTCTCCGTCCGGGATCGCGTCCTGCTCGGGGCACCCGGCACCGCGCTGCGCGTCGACACCCGGACCGGCCTGGTCTACGTCGCTCCCAGGGGGGCGGGCCAGATCGACGTGTACGACCCGATCTCGTTCCTCCCGGTCGATTCCCTCCCCGTGACGGGCGAGGTGTCCTTCCTGACCATCGACGGCGAGCAAAACCGCCTTTTCGCGGGCCTCGCGGACGGGCCCGACCTGCTGGCGTATCCGCTGGCGGGCAAGAAGATTGCAACCCGGATCGACCTCGGGGCGCCTTCCTACTGGATCAGCCTCGTCGGAGAAAGGTGAGTGTCCGGGTGGAAGCGCGGGATGCCAGCCAGGGCCGGGCCGCGGGGCGCGGGTGCGCTCACCGGATCCCCGGCGTGCTGCTGGCGCTGCTGCTTTTTGGCACCCCCCTCCGTGCCCAGGAGGTCGATGGATTCGTGGAACTGACCGGATCACGCTCCAGCCAGGAGACCCAGATCACCGGGGACGCGGCCCGGGACGTCGATTCCTCGGGCTTCTTCCAGCGCTACAGCGCCAACGCCCGCTGGCTCCTCTACCCGAACTTCAGCTTCTCCATCGGCGCCCTCTACGAGCGGGACGACTCCCTGGACGACAGCAGCAGTGCCTCCCTGGACGTGACCCGGGAGACGCTGCGCCCGTACATCTCGTTCCGGCTGGGCACGGAGATGTTCTCGGCGGACGCCGGCTTCTACCGGCTGCAGGATCGGGTCGACGCGGGAGCCGTGGCGACCCGGGTGACCCGGGACACCATCAACGCCACCCTGAACTGGCGGCCCGCCGGGCTGCCCTGGTGGACGCTCTACCTCGTGCGGAACGACCTCTACGACCGCGGACGGCGGACGCTGGATACGAAGGACGCCATCGCCGAGCTGTCGATGCGCTGGCAGGCCATCGAGCAGCTCCACGTCCAGTACCGGGGCAGCATCCAGACCAGCGACAACGACATCGAGGACGTCGAGTTCCGGCTGTTCTCCCAGACCGGCCGCCTGACCTACGGCGACGCGTTCTGGGAGCGCCGCGTCCTGGTGAGCGCCGAGTACAACGTGAACTACCAGAAGCGGAAGATCCTCTCCACCGGCGTGGACGGTGGGG
>JASFRI010000086.1:0-12153 GCA_050115015.1 Acidobacteriota bacterium | reverse complement strand
TGGCTGCAGCGCTACAACGACGGCATCCGGGGCGTCACCGTGGACCAGGTGCGGGCCGCCGCCGAGAAGTACATCCACCCGGATCGCTTCGCCATCCTCGTCGTCGGGCCGACCGAGGGGATGGACCGGCCCCTGTCGGCGTTCGGCGAGGTCGCGATGGTGGATATCTCCATCCCCGAACCCAGCCGGGCAGAGGTGGCGGAGTCCGTCGAGAGCCTGGCCCGCGGCCAGGAGCTGATCGCTCTGGCGGTGGACGCCATGGGAGGCGCGGCCGCGGTGGACGGGATCGAGCACTACGCCGAGGAGGGCTCCGTCGTGGTCCGGATGCCCCAGGGGGACATGGAGATCGCCCTCTCGGTGCTCGTGGACTACCCGGACCGCTACCGGCAGGACATGGTGCTGCCCTTCGGGCGGGTGGCCGTGATCATCACCCCGGACGGTGGCTTCATGCAGACCCCGCAGGGGGATCAGCCGTTGCCCGGGTCCCAGCGCGAGGAGGCGCTCCGGGAGCTGCAGCGGGATCCCCTCAACATGCTCCGGGAGCGGAACCGGGAGGGCTTCAAGGCCAACGCCGTCGGCCGCGACACGGTGGACGGGACCGAGGTGGTGAAGGTGGCCGTCGAGCTCGACGGCGAGGTCGGCACCTACGGCATCGACCCGGCCTCGGGGCGGATCCTGACGGTCGCCTTCCGGGGCAACGCGCCGATGAACCCGCAGCCGGGGGACGTCGTGCAGACGTACTCCGACTTCCGAGAGGTGGACGGCATCCGCTATCCGTTCTCGATGGCGGGGACGTTCAACGGCGAGCCGTCGGTCTCCAGGACGGTGAAGTCGCTGAGCTTCAACGGGCCGCTGGATGAAACGGCATTCGCCCGGCCGTCGGAGGAGGGCGCCGCCGGGGGACGCTAGAGGCCCGAGGGGTGGGGCCCACGGCCCCACCCCCGCATCGCCGCCTCAGCGGAGCCCCAGGGCATCGTCGAGGATCTCCTCCCAGTCGAGGATCCTGGCCTGCCGGGCCCCCAGATCCATCTCCGCCTCCAGCACCCGCTGGTCCAGGCGGGCGAGCTTGTCGCGCAGCAGCTCCATCTGGATCTCCAGCTGGCGCTTGCCGATGTCGTAGCTCCCGGCGTCCTCCGGCTCCTCCTCGGCCGCCTCGGAGAGGAACCGCATCTCTGCGGCCAGTTGCTCCAGCTCCTCCGAGGCTCCGTCCCGCTGGGCCCGAAGGTCCTGGAGCTGGCGCTCCGCGGGGCCGAGGCCCTCCCGCTGCAGGGCGATACGGCTCATGAGCTGGTCCACCTGGCGGGCGTCCCGGAGCTCCTGGAGGAGCCCGACGATCTCCCGGAGGGAGCGGCTCATCTCCTCGAGGGGATCTCCCGTGGGACCGGGCGGCGCGGTCCGGGCGAGGGTCGGGACGGCTCCGCCCCAGGCGACGGCGGTGACCAGCAGCAGACACAGGGTTCTCGGCATGGGTTCCTCCTCGTTCCGGGATCAGGGCAGCAGGCCCCCCGAGGCGCGGGTGCGGGGACCGGCGTGCCGCTCCATGAGCCTGACGGCGGTCCGCACGTGCCCCCGGAGCCCGGCCGCAGGGTAGCCGCTCGTCGCGAAGATCACCATCCAGAGAGCTCGGGTCCCGGGGGTCACCGAGGTCCGGAGGGAATCCGAGGTCGGGTTGCCGAACGGTCCGGCGCGATCCGCCAGGACCGGACGTCCCGCGAGGTGCACGTCGTCCTTGCGGATGCCGGGGTAGCTCTCACCGGCGACGCCCTCCCGCAGTTCGACCTCCCCCTCGATGAGGGCGGCGTCGTAGAGACCCAGCGGGAGGAGGGTGCGCAGCGAGCACAGGTTCGCGAGATCCACCGCGTTGGAGACCCGCGGCAGCGGCTTGCCACGGATGGCCCGTCGTAACAGGGCCTCGGACGAAGGCCGCGTGCGGGTGGGATCGATGCCGAAGGAGCGATACAGCCGCCGGGCCTCCCCGACCCCGGGCACCTTTCCCGGCGGCGTGTCCGCGAAGCGCTCCCGCAGCTCCGCCCCGAGCGCCTGCATCTCCCGGTCCAGTAGGGGAGTGGCCTCACGGACCTCGACGGGTTCGGCGTGGATCCAGGCGGTCCGGATCCGATCCCGGCAATCCACGGCGATCCGGTACGGGATCGGGAGTTCCTCGGTCATGCGGTCCTCCACGAGACTCCCGCTAGCGCTCGAGGATCTCGATGTCGTAGCCGTCGGGATCCTGGATGAAGATGTACCGCGACGCGAGCTCCGGACGGGAGCGACGGTACGGCAGGCCCCGGCGTTCCACCGCCGCGATCGCCGCCTCCAGATCCTCGGTGTGGAAGGCCAGGTGACCGAACTGATCGCCCCGCTGATACTCGCGGCCGTCGTGGTTGGCGGTCAGCTCGACCTGGTAGTGTCCCTCGGCATCGGTCAGGAAAACCAGCGTGGCCTCGCTCCCGATCGCCTTTCGACCCACCTCGTGGAGGCCGATCAGGTTCTCGTAGAAATCGAGGGTTCGTTCCAGGTCCCGGACCCGGATCATCGTGTGGGCAAGCTTCATCGGCGAATCCTCCACCGCGTCCCCGCGTGGTCGCGACGATGGTAGCAGACAATCAGGGCCAACCCAGGTACCGTCCCGGTTGGCCGGGGCGCAGGCGCCGGCGAAAGACCGGCCGCACCGGTGAACGCCGCGCCACCTCGCGGAAGCCCGCGCGCCGGAAGGCCGCCGGCAACCCGGTCCAGACGAAGGCATCCGGGAGGCCGCCTGCCGGCTCCACGGGATAGCCCTCGAGCAGCGATGCGCCCCGGCGTGCGGCCAGGTCCGCGGCGGCCCGCAACAGGGCCACCGAGATCCCCCGGCGACGGTGAGCCCTGTCGATGAACAGGCAGCTCACCGACCAGACCTCGCGGTCGTCGATCGGACGCAGCAGCCGCGACCTCTCCAGGAACCGGAACGCCGACCGGGGGGCCACCGAGCACCACCCGACGGGATCGGTCCCGAGATAGGCGAGGATTCCGGGCAGGGCGCCCGCGGCGACCAGCCGGCGGAGCGCCGCGCGGTTCGAGGCCCCTTTCCCCGCCTTCCAGTCCCCGTGGGAAAGCCGCCAGGCCATGCACCAGCATCCGCCGCACGCGCCGCGCTCCCCGAACAATGCCTCCAGATCCTCCCAGCGCTCCGGTGTCACCGGGCGGCACGCGACGTGCAGCCTCCCGTGGAATCCCCCCATGCTTCCTCCCCGTTTCCGCGGTCCGCCCAGTGTCCCGCAACCGGGGCCCGCGGACAATCCCGCTGCGGGAGCCGGTGAAGGGCGCCGTCAGGCTTCCTCGAGGAACCGCCGCACCGCCTCCAGATCCTCCGTGCGGCGGAACCCCGGCAGCGAGCGCAGGAAGACCTCGCCGTAGGGCCGCTGTCGCAGGCGGGGATCGAGGATCGCGAGGACACCCCGATCGCGGCGCGTGCGGATCAGGCGGCCGACCCCCTGCTTGAGGCCGATCACCGCCTGCGGCAACTGATAGTCGCGGAAGGGGTTCCTTCCCTCTGCGCGCAGGCGTGCGACCCGCGCCTCCACCACCGGATCCGTCGGCACCTCGAAGGGGAGACGGTCGATGACCACCAGCCCGAGGGCGTCCCCGGGCACGTCGACTCCCTGCCAGAAGGAGGACGTGGCCAGCAGGACGGCGCGCTGCGCGGTCCGGAAGCGCTCCAGCAGGGCATGGCGGGGCGCCTCTCCCTGGCGGAAGAGCCGGTAGTCATGGTCCCGGCTCTCCAGCAGGCGGTAGGTGCGGTGCAGGCCGGCGTACGATGTGAACAGCAGGAACGCCCTCCCCGCGGTGATCGCCAGGAGCTTCTCGACCACCTCCACGGCACGGGTGTGGAAATCCGGCGAGGTGGGGGAGGGAAGTCCCGCCGGCAGGAAGAGGATGGCCTGGGTGGGGTAGTCGAACGAGGAGGCTACGGAGAGGGTCCGGGCCTCCTCCAGGCCCAGCCGGGAGCGGATGAAGTCGAAGTCCCCGTCCACGGTGAGTGTCGCCGATGTCAGGACCGCCGAGCCGACGCGCGCGAACAGGTGATCCCGCAGCGCCTCCGACACATCGACCGGCGCGGCGTGGAACGCGCACCCGGCGCGGCCCTGTTCCACCCAGCGCACGTGGTCGGCGTCCTGCTCCAGGACCGTGAACCGCAGATCCGCGCGCACCTCGTCGGACCGCCGCCGCACGGCGTCGAGATCCTCCGTGGACTGCGTCAGGGCACCGATCGCCGCCGACAACTCGTCGAGGGTCTGCAGGAGGCGGTCCCGGCTCTCCGTGCGGGCGGGGTTCCACACCGCCGGCCGCAGCCGCTCCCGTCCCCGCGGCCCCTCGCGGAAGGAGTCGAAGAGATCCCCGGCCGCATCGCGCACGGAACCGGCGAGCCGCAGCAGGGAAGCGTCCTCCACCCCACCCTGGCGCAGGGATCGCGCTGCGTCGTCGGACAGCTCCCGGCAACGGTGCAGGGATACGCGACGTCCGAAGTAGGACGTCGCCACGTCCTCGAGGAGGTGGGCCTCGTCGAGGACGACGTACTCGTAGTCCGGGAGGATGGTGCCGAAGTCGCCGGCCTTCACGACAAGGTCCGCAAGCAGGAGGTGGTGGTTCACCACCACCAGGTCCGCACGGGCGGCCTCCTGACGCATCCGGACCAGGAAGCAGTCGTCGTAGTCGGAGCACTTGCGCCCGAGACAGGTCTCCGCGCGGGCGTTCACGTCCCGCCAGAACCCCAGCTCCTCGGGGACGCCCTCCAGCTCCGCCCGGTCCCCCGTGGCGGTGGTGCCGGCCCACTCCAGGACCGCCAGGAAGGTCCCGGCGTCCTCGCGCTGCGGGAACCGCGGCTGACGGCGGAAATCCCCGAGCCGGTGGAGGCAGAGGTAGTTGTCCCTCCCCTTGAGGTAGGCGGCATGGACCTCCAGTCCCAGGCGGTCGCGCAGGAGGGGGATGTCCTTGCGGAAGATCTGGTCCTGGAGGTTCCGGGTGCCCGTCGAGACCACGACGCGCTCGCCGAGGCGCACCGCGGGCAGGAGATAGGCCAGTGTCTTTCCGACCCCGGTGCCGGCCTCGACGAGAAGGTGATCTCCCGCGACGAAGGCCTCCTCGACGGCCTCCGCCATCCGCAGCTGACCCTCCCGCCGCTCGTAGCCGGGCAGGCGCGACTCGAGCAGCCCCCCGTGGTCCATGAGGGCGCGGGCGCTCCGGTGGGACCGCCCACGCCTCGGGGAGTCGGCCGGGCTCAGGCGGCCGTCCCCAGTCGCGCGTAGGGTAGCGGGAACGCCGCGCAGAGCTCGCGGACCTCACCGCGGACCGCCGAGAGGGTGTCTTCGTCGTCCCGGGCCCGCAGCGCCCTGGCGAACAGCCGGCCCAGTACGTCCATCTCCTCCTCGCCCATGCCGCGGGTCGTCACCGCAGGCGTGCCGACGCGGATGCCGCTCGCCACCATCGGCGGGTTCTCGTCGAAGGGGATGGCGTTCTTGTTGACGGTGATCCCGGCGGCCTCCAGCGCCTTCTCGGCGTCGGCACCGGTGATCCCCTGGCTGAACACGTCCACGAGGAACATGTGATTGTCGGTTCCCCCCGAGACGATGCGGAACCCCTCCCCGGCGATGGCGGCGCAGAGCCGCGCCGCGTTCGCGATGATCCGTTTCTGGTACGCGGCGAAGTCCGGCGAGGCGGCCTCCCGGAACGCCACCGCCTTCGCGGCGACCACGTGGACGAGCGGCCCGCCCTGCAGCCCGGGGAACAGGGCCCGGTCCACCGCCTTCGCGTGCTCCTTCCGGCACAGGATGATCCCGGAGCGGGGGCCCCGCAGCGTCTTGTGGGTGGTGCTGGTGACGTAGTCCGCGTGGGGGACGGGGCTCGGATGCTCGCCCACCGCCACGAGGCCGGCGATGTGGGCGATGTCCGCCATGTGGCGCGCGCCCACCTCGCGGGCGATCGCGCCGATGCGCTCGAAATCGATGGTCCTCGAGTACGCAGAGGCGCCGCTGATGATCAGCTTCGGCCTCACCTCGCGGGCCACCGCCTCGAGGCGCGCGTAGTCGATGGTCTCCGTGTCCCGGCCGACGCCGTAGCCGTGCACCTCGTAGAGGATCCCCGAGACGTTCAGCGGGTGACCGTGGGTGAGATGCCCGCCGTGGGCCAGGTCCATGCCCAGGATCCGATCGCCGGGTTTCAGCGTGGAGAAGTAGACCGCCTGGTTCGCCTGGGAGCCCGAATGGGGCTGTACGTTGGCGTGCTGGGCGCCGAACAGCTCCTTGACGCGTTTGCGGGCCAGGCGCTCGACCACGTCGACGAACTCGCAGCCGCCGTAGTAGCGCCGCCCGGGGTAGCCCTCGGCGTACTTGTTCGTGAACACGGAGGCGGTGGCCTGCAGCACCGCGTTGCTCGTGAAGTTCTCGGAGGCGATCAGCTCGATCCCCGTGTCCTGCCGCTCGACCTCCCGGTCGATCGCCGCGGCGATGTCCGGGTCGGTCCGCAACAGCTCCTCCCCCATGCTCAGGGTGCTTGGCATCTCTGGTCTCCTTTCTCGCGGCGATGTGACGCTCAGCCCTGGACGCACAGCCGGCGGTGCTCGTCGACGAGGTAGCGGTCCGTCATCCCCGCGAGGTGGTCGGCGATGGTCCGTGCCAGGAAGCGGGAGCCCCGGTAATGGCGGTCGATCTCCTGCGCCTGCTCCCCCGGGGGCACGTCCCTGAGGAAGCGGAGCCCCTCCGCCTCCCGGAAACGGAGAAGCACGTAGTCCTCCAGGGTGGCCGGATCCGCATGATACGCCTGAAACAGCCCGTGGATCATCCCCCGGGCCCGCCGTCGCTCGAGCGCCGCCTCCCGGCGCGTGGCCGTGCCGGATTCCAGGACGCCCTCGAGCTCGGCCAGCAGATCCGCGAGGCGGTCGGGCAGGTCCACCACGTCGGCGGGGAGCGCGCCCCTGCGCTCGAGGAATCGAGCCGGATCGCCGACGCGCTCCCGTTCCGTCCAGCGGCGCAGCACCTCCCCCGAGCGGCGGATCACGCCGGTGACCAGCAGATGCGTCAGGCCCCGGTGCAACCGGTTCCGACGCATGAACAGCCCGCCCCTGCCGTAGCGATCGCCGAGCTTCCGCATCAGCTCGCGGATCAGTCCCAGCCGCTCGACGCGCTCCAGGGCGACGGTGCCGTTCGCGAGCCGATCGTCGAGGGACAGGGCCCCGAGCGCGATGCGGCAGGCGATGCGCGCCGTCTGGGCCTCCGGCGACGCGGCGGCCCCGGGTTCCAGGCCCTCGCGGTCCTCGTCCGGGTAGCCCTCCCCGCGGCAGGGATCCCGCTGCTTCCAGACCCCCGCCCGGACCTCGTCCGTCAGGTTGATCCCGGGGTGCTCGTAGCGCTTCTCCAGCAGGTCCACCACGCGTAGGCCCTGGGCCGGGACGTCGAACCCGCCCACCTCCCCCAGGGCGCCCGGCGAGAAACCCTGCACGACGATGCCGCCGCCGAGCAGCGACGCCATCGCCTCGAGTCCTGCGTCGCCCATGGGCGGGCGGCCGAGATCGTGGGCCAGCGAGATGGCCTCCACCAGATCCTCGTTCAGATCCAGGGCCCGGGCGATCGTGCGCCCCAGCTGGCTGGTCTCGAGGGCATGGCTCAGGCGGGTGCGGTGGGGATCGCCGCCGGCGAGGGGCCCCTTGTCCGCCAGCCGCCGGAATGCGCGGGAGTGGAGGATGCGGTCCCGGTCCCGCTGGAACTCGGTGCGGTAGTCGAACGCCCGGCCCTCCGGATCCAGCGGGCGTCGCCGCCGTGCCCGGGCGCTGCGCGCCGCGCAGGGGGAGAGGCGATCCTCCTCCACCGCCTCCGCCCGCCGGCGCGTCGATCCCGGCCGCCTGCCGCCGCGATTCACCGCGCTCAACGGCGGGTCCGTTCCGGGGAGGCGATCACAGGACCTCGTCCGGATCGAGCTCCTCCGGGGCCGCTCCGGTGGCCGGACCGGGCGGCGGCTCCGGGTCCTCCAGGTCGTCGTAGGCGTCCAGGTCGTCGTCGGGGGCGGTGGCGCGCGCGGCGCCGGGGAGCGGGAGCTCCGCCGGGAGCGGCTCCTCGGTCAGGATGAAGTAGGCGATGCTGCCGGCGGCCCCGATCATCACCGCCGGGTAGGCGGCCGTGGCGGCAAAGATCGAGAGCAGCGACACCCCCACCAGCAACCCTCCCAGGTCGTAGTGCCACGCCACGTCCCCGACACCGGGATGCGCCCCGATCCCGAGCAGCGAGACGAAGGGATGGAAGATGGACGGCAGCCCGGCGAGCACCGCCTCGAAATCCTCACCCATCAGGTTCTCCGCGGAGGAGGTCACCAGCGCGAGGGTGGCCCAGACCAGGGAGAGGATGAGGAGGGTCACGAGGGTGCCGACGGCCAGGATGACCAGGGAGTAGATCAGCAGCGACGCGGGCTTCACCCTCGCCAGGGAGAGGATCTCCCGCACGGTCCCGAGGACTCCGCCGGAGCGGACCGCGAGGATGGTGGGGTAGAGCAGCCCGGCCAGCGTGTGGAGGGCGAAGGCCAGGACCGCGGTCAGCCCGAGGAGGAAGACCAGCGTGAACGAGATCCCGAACAGGATCGGGCCGAGTCCCGGGAGCCGGCCCAGCAGCTCGAGCATGCCCATCGCGCCCAGGGTCGCCAGGACCACCCCGGCGAAGCTGGCGGGGATGAGCAGCAGCACCCGCACTCGTTGCAGGAAGTAGGACCAGATCTCCTGGACGCGGGGCTTCCGGGCCTCCAGGAGCTGCGTGGCGACGACCCGGGCCAGGATCCCGGAGGTGATCACCCAGACCGCGACGAAGATCACCCCGCCGAGGAGGGAGAACGTGCCCCGGGCGCCCGCGTCCCCGGTGGCGCTTCCCAGGAAGTAGAGGAACCCGTAGGCCGCACCCCCGAGCAGCAATCCCAGGTAGCCGATCGCCAGGAGGATCGGGTCCAGGGCCAGGCCGAACGAGAGGAAGATATCGCGGAAGGTCCAGTGGCTGAGCCGATCTTCCATCACGTCACCCTCGAGGGTATAAGTCTATTGTTGAAAGTGCCTTACGCGCTTGCGGATGATATCCCCTTCGGAGGCGGGTGTCAACCTGGAGGAACCGGCCGCCGCGATCTCCCCATTTCGCAGGCGTTTTCTGCGCACCATCATAGAATCTGTCATTTATTTCCGGGAATCCGTCATGTATTGGCGGTGGCGGCGAGCACCGTCTCGTCCTATAAGTAAGTGCCGGCCCAAAGAGGATTTCCACCGATGCCAGGGATCGCCCCGGAGGGTGGGGCGGCAGGTTCCCGCACCGGCGGCGGGGATTGGCGAGATTTACTGTTGACAGCGCAGCGGTTTCATCGTATCTTAACCGCAATCGATCTTCGGTCGAAATACGCTGCAGGTGCGGTGTTTCTCGAGATTCTGCAACGATAGGTCCATGAGTTTCCTTAGGGAAGGAGGGGGTATGAAAAGGATTCTTGGCTTCGCGTTGGGCGCGGTCCTGTGCCTGACCCTGGGCACCGCCGGAGTCATGGCGGAGGACTCCTACACGGTGGGCGACCTGGCGGTCCGTCTGGCGCAGATGGTGACCGACAAGACTGACTACACGCCCGAGGCTGCGGCCGCGGTGCTGGGTCAGATCGGCGTCAACCTGAAGGGTGACCTCAATGAGCGCGTGACCGAGGCCTACCTCGTGAACACGTTCAACCAGCTGGGCACGAACCTGACGACCTCGAACCCGGACAAGTCGATCAGCCGTGCGGATGCCGACAAGCTGTTCACGATGTTCGACAGCGGTCTGGCCTCCACCGAGGGTCTGGTCTGTCCGCCCGGGTTCCCCGGCAGCTCCTGCAACTCCGTGAAGTGCTCCGGAGGGGCGTACGACGGTACGAAGTGCAGCAGCGATGCGGATTGCCCCGGCGGCTACTGCCGGACCCCGCCCGGGATCGCCAAGAAGGTCGGCACTCCCAGCGACGGATAGCGCAGCCCACGAACTGAGAAAGTGCCGTCGGTTCCCGGAACCGACGGCATTTTTTTTGACGACCGGCCGCGATGACGCCGGCTGCGGGCGGTCGCGCAGGGCCGGCAAGGGGGGGAAGCGGGTGGCTCCGGCCACCCGCTGCTTCCGTCCCGGTGTTCAGAGGCGGACGATCCCCACGAACCGCCGCAAAAGCTGGCGCCCTTCCGGTGTCGGACGAAGGGACGCGAGCCGGCCGCGATAGCCTCCCCGTCCTCCCTCCAGGGCCGCCCGTCTTCGCCGGATGAGGTCCTCGAGCACGGCGGCGGTGGCCTCCGGATGGAACTGGGTCCCCCAGACCCGCTCACCCACGCGAAACGCCTGGACCGGACACGCCTCGTTCTCCGCCAGGACCAGGGCGCCCCCGGGCAGCCGTTCGATCCAGTCCTGGTGGGTGGCCTGGAAGCAACCGTCACGGCTCCCGCCAAGGAGCGGATCCTCCCGAGCCGCCGCCGTTCGCCGCACCCGAACGGTGCCGATCTCCCACCCCCTCGGGTTCACGGCCACGTGGCCTCCGAGGCCCGCGGCAAGGGCCTGGGCCCCGAAGCACACACCCAATGCCGGGAGGTCCTGCCGGTCCGCCAGCCGCCGCAGGAGCCGCTCTAGCTCCGGCATCCAGGACAATCGTTCGTAGACGCCGGCGGGGGAGCCGGTGATGATGACGCCGTCGCAGCCGTCGAGGCGCGGCACGCCCTGCCGGGTGATGTCGTGAACCCGGAACGCCGCCCGCGCACCCCGGAGCGCGTCGACGAACCAGCGATCGTAGTCCCCGAACCGCCGTCGGGTCTCCGGGTAGGTCGTTCCCGTCTTGACGATCAGGATCCGGGGTGCGTCCTGCACGAGGTCTCCCACCGCGGGCCCGCCACGCGCCCGGGACCGGGCACTCTACCGCAAACCCGGCGGAGCCTCCAAATTACTGATTATAAAACGACTTGACAGCCAGGTGGGGCGGTCTTATGGTCCTCGCGGCCATGGGCAGGCCGGACCGCCCGGCGCCGGAAAGGGAAACGATGAGACTCGACAAGCTCACGATCAAGGGCCAGGAGGCGATCCGCGACGCGCTCGAGGCGGCCTCCGCGGCCGGAAACCCCGAGATCACCCCGGAGCACCTGCTGGCCGTCCTGCTGCGCCAGGAGAAGGGGATCACCCGCGACCTGCTGGCGCGGGTCGGCGCGGACCCGGACGTGGTCCTCGCGGGCCTGGAAGCGGCCCTGCAGCGGCTCCCGCGGGCCCAGGGCGCCTCGCAGCAGCCCTCCCCCTCCCGGGGCCTGCAGGCGGTCCTGGACCGCGCGTTCGAGCGGGCCCGGGAGTTCAAGGACGAGTACGTGAGCGTGGAGCATCTCCTGGAGGGGATCCTCGCTGCCGACGGCAGCGGCGCGGCCCGTCTGCTGACGGACCAGGGGGTCACGTCCGACTCGCTGCTGCAGGCCCTGCGCTCGATCCGGGGAGGCGCCCGGGTCACGGATGCCAACCCGGAGGACAAGTACCAGGCGCTCACCCGTTACGGGCGGGATCTCACGGAGCTGGCGCGCCGCGGCAAGCTGGACCCGGTGATCGGCCGCGATGACGAGATCCGGCGTGTGGTCCAGGTGCTCTCCCGGCGCACCAAGAACAACCCGGTGCTCATCGGAGAGCCCGGCGTGGGGAAGACCGCCATCGTGGAGGGGCTGGCCCGCCGGATCGCCGACGGCGACGTGCCCGAGGGCCTCAAGGACAAGAGGCTCGTCGCCCTGGACCTGGGAGCGCTCATCGCCGGGGCCAAGTACCGCGGCGAGTTCGAGGATCGCCTGAAGGCGGTCCTGCGCGAGATCGACGAGGCCGCCGGCTCCGTGGTCCTCTTCATCGACGAGCTGCACACCCTCGTGGGGGCGGGAGCCGCGGAGGGGGCGGTGGATGCCTCCAACATGCTCAAGCCCGCCCTCGCCCGGGGGGAGCTTCGTTGCGTCGGGGCCACGACTCTCGGCGAGTACAAGAAGTACATCGAGAAGGACCCGGCGCTGGAGCGTCGGTTCCAGCAGGTCTGGGTGGGAGAGCCCAGTGTCGCGGACACGATCACGATCCTGCGGGGCCTGAAGGAGCGCTACGAGAACCACCATCACGTCCGGATCGCCGACTCGGCGATCCTCGCGGCGGC
>JASFRI010000085.1:0-12273 GCA_050115015.1 Acidobacteriota bacterium | reverse complement strand
TTCTCCTCCGACGGGTGGTTCGACTGGACGTGCCAGCCTCGCTCCATGCGAAGGCGCACGGCGACGCGGAACGTCCCCCCGGGTGGGACGGCCTCGGCGGAGACGAAGGCCTCGGGGGTCACCCGCTCGGGGGCGGCGCCGGGAACCGGGGCCGCCGCGACGAGCGACGCCAGGGCGAGGAGCCCGCGCAACAAGGGGCGGCTGCTTCTCATCGAGGTCCTTCCTGTGGGGCCCCGGAGCTGCCGGGGCAGGTCGGCGGAAATTGTAGCGGTCACTCCGGGCCGGTGCCACCTTCCAGGGCCCGGACGGCCGCCTCGATGCGGGCCGTCAGAGCCGCCGCGCCCTCGCCGGGCCGGGGCCGGATCGGCGTCCCGAACCGCACGTCCACGCGGGCCCGCCGGGGCCACCGGGCCCCGGGAGGCAGCACGCGCTCGAGGCCGGCGAGGAAGGCCGGCAGCACCGGAACCCCGAGTCCCGACGCCATCAGCCCGATGCCGGGCCGGAACGCGGCCGTCCCGGTCGTGCTGCGGGTCCCTTCCGGGAAGACGATGGGGCAGGCTCCCGCGTCCACCAGGGCCCCGGCGTGCCGGAGGCTGTCGCGGAAACCCTGCCGCCGGGGGAGGAGGAACGCCTGGAACAGGGCCGAGGCCAGGAACCACTGGATCGCCCGCACCATGCCCCGGAGCCTCTCCTCTCCCGATAGCCAGGCCCGGAAGTAGGCGGCGGTCATCGCCGGTGCGGCGCGGCGGCGCAGCCGGGGCGGCAGCGCCCGGAGGAGCACCGGCACGTCCAGCAGGCTGACGTGGTTCGCCACGACCAGCGCCGGAGGCCGCACGTCGCGCAGTCGGTCCGTCCCGCGGATCCGGAGCGGGGCCACCAGGGCGGTGGCCGGAAGGATGACCAGGTCCTGCGCCAGGCGCCTGAGGATCCGGACCGGGAGCCGACGGGGCCAGCCCGGCAGCGGCACCTCCAGGGCCTCGGGCTCGTTGGGGGGCGGGGCCCCCGACGCGAGGTCGCGCAGCGCCCGCAGCGGGGTCCGGCCCGCGATGGCGCCGTCGGGCACCTCGATCCCGAAGCGCTCCTCCAGGGCCGCGGCGACCTCCACCAGGTCGAGGCTGGCAAGGCCGAGGTCGTCGAGCGCGCCGTCCTCCCGCAGCCGCCCCGGATCGGCTCCGGCCCGGACGAGGATCTCCCGGACCGGGTCCTCCTGGGGCCCGAGGGCCGGCGCCGGGCCGGCTGCGTCCAGCGCCCGCTCGACCTCGCGACGCCGTACCTTTCCGGTGGGGGTGCGCGGCAGATCGCCGCCCGCCCAGACGGTGAAGCTCCGCACCCGCTGCGGTCCCTCGAGATGCTCGTTGGCCGCCCGGACGACCGTGGCCGGATCCGTCCCCGGGTCCAGCAGCAGGACCGCGTGCACGCGGGGGGCATCCGCCGGGCCCGCGGCCACCACCACGGCGTCGCGGACCCCGGCGACGCCGGTGAGCGTCCCCTCCACGTCCTCCGGATGGACGTTGCGACCGTCCGCGAGGACGATCAGCTCCTTCTTCCGCCCGACGATCCGGAAGGAGCCGTCCGGGTCGCGGCGGGCGAGATCGCCGGTGTGCAGCCAGCCCTCCGGGTCCAGGACGCCGCTGGTGGCCTCGGGGTCGTTCCAGTACCCGCGCATGACGTTCCTTCCGCGGACGAGCAGCTCGCCGTCGGGGGCCAGGCGCACCTCCTGTTCCCCCAGCGGGCGGCCTACGGATCCGGGGCGGGGACGGAACGGATGGGTCAGGGTCACCACGGGCGCCGTCTCGGTCAGCCCGTAGCCCTGGACGACCAGGTAGCCGAGCCCGGTCCAGAACGTCTCGGCCGCCTCGCCGAGCCTCGCCCCCCCCACGACGAACCCGCGCAGCCTCCAGCCGAGCCAGCGGCCGATGCGGCGTGCCGCCCAGAGCCGGCGGAGGAGCCCGCGTCCCGGTGCGGCGTCAAGGATCCGCGGCAGCCCCCACCCGTACGTCCGCGCCGCCCCGCGTACGTGACCGGCGAGCTGGGTCATCATCCGGGGCACCGCCATCACCAGCCAGACGCGCTCCGACCGCACGGCCCGCCGGATGGTGGCGGGGTCGGGGACCTCGACGAACACCACGGTACAGCCGAGTCGCAGGGGAAGGAAGAGACCGACGGCCTGCCCGAAGAGATGGGAGAGCGGCGGCAGACAGAGCACCGGGATCGGCAGCAGAGGATCGACGTACCAGCGCCGCCGGCGGTAGCCGCGCTCGATCGGCTCCATGTAGGCGAGCACGTTCTCGTGGGTGAGTGTCACCCCCCGGGGCTCGCCGGTGGTGCCGGACGTGAAGACGATCTCCAGGATGTCCTCCCGGCCTCGCGCGGCGGGCGGCGGTGCCGGATCGCGGGCGGGCTCCGTGAGCTCCAGGGGGAACCTGGGGATCCCGGGCTCCCAGGGATCCGCCTCGGGAAGGAACGCGCCGCGGCAGCCGGCGCGGTCCCGCACGCTGGAGGCGAGGCGGTCGCCGCAGGAGGCATCGAGGGGCACCGGGACGGCGCCTGCGCGCAGGCAGCCGAGGAAGGCGACGACCCACTCGGGGGAGTCCTGACCCCGCAGCAGGAGGCGGTCTCCCGGCGTGATCCCCGCGCCGGTGAGCCGCGCCCCGGTGGCCGCCGCCCCCTCCGCGAGCTGCCGGTAGGTGAGGACCCGTCTGCGGTAGCGCCCGTGGAGGACCAGGGCGGGGCGGGATCCGAACCTCGCGCCGTCGTCCGCGAGGGCGGTGAGGGGGGACGCGGGCCCCGGGGCCACGCCGGTCACTCGCCGAGGCGGCGCTCGAAGACGGCGGAGTCGGGGACCGGCTCGTAGTCCAGCGGCTCGAGGCTGAAGGACCCCCGCCCCTGGGTGAGGGAGCGCAACGAGGTGGAGAAGCCGAACATCTCCGCCAGCGGCACGCGGCCGGTGATGATGGACTGGGTGCGGGACACGCGGGTGTCGGAGATGAGCGCGCGCTTCACGTGCAGTTGCTTGAGCACGGCGCCGAGGTGCTCCTCCGGGGTGCGCACCTCGAGTCGCATGATCGGCTCCAGCACGTCGACCTCGGCCCGCCCGAGGGCGGACATCAGCGCCCGGGCCGCCGCCGGGTGCAGGGCCGCGGCCGGGTCCGTACCCTCGAGGAGCTCGGCGGCGAGCACCGTGCCGTGCACGCCGGTGACCGGGAAGCCGAACGCCCCCCCGCCCTCCGCGGAGCCGCGCACGGTGGCCAGGATGCCCGCGACCAGTTCCGGGGAGAGCGCCCCGCCGGGGATCTCATGGGTCATCCGCACGCCATGGGTCCCCGGCTCCGGGTCGAGGCGGAGGCGCACCCGGGCCCGCAGCGAGCTGCCGGCGGCGGTGCGCTCGAAGAGATCTTCCGCTTCTACGGGACGGCGAACCGTCTCCCGGTACGAGACACGTGGACGTCCGAAATGAGCACGGACCTTGAACTCCCGTTCCATGCGGTGCTGTAGGACGTCGAGGTGGAGCTCGCCCATCCCCGACAGGATCGTCTGACCGGTGTCCGGGTCCGTGTACTCCTGGAACGTCGGGTCTTCGCGCTCGAGACGCGCGAGCACCTCGGTCAAGCGCTCGCGCTCCTCCGCGTTGCGGGGCTCCACGGCCACCGAGACCACGGTCCCCGGGAAGCGGATCGGCTCGTACTCGATGGGGTGCTCCGGATCGCAGAGGGTGTCGCCGGTGGCGCTGTCCTTGAATCCCTCCAGGCCGACGATCTCGCCGGCAGCCGCCTGGTCCTCCGGAACCGAGCGGTCGGCGAGGATGCGGTAGATGCGGCGGATGCGCTCCTTCCTGCGGGTGCGCGGGTTCCACAGGGTGTCCCCGGAGGCGATCGTCCCCGAGTAGATCCGCGCGTAGTAGAGGTCCGCGCTGCTGCGGGTGGTGACCTTGAAGAGGAACACGGAACGAGGATCCCGCGGCCGGGGATAGCGCCTGCGGGGCTCGTGGCTGGCCGGGTCGATCCCCTCGGCGGGCGGCTGGTCGGCGGGGGACGGAAGGTAGTCGCAGACGGCGTCGAGCAGCGGCTGGACGCCCATGTTCCGCAGGCTGGAGCCGCAGAGCACCGGAAACAGCTTCCGCCCCAGGGTGGCCTCCCGCAACGCGGCGCGGAGGTCCGGGCCGGAGACCTCCTCCCCCGCCAGGTAGGCCTCGGCGATCGCATCCGAATGATCCGCCACTGCCTCCACCAGCGCCGCGCGTGCCGCCTCGGCAGGCCCCTCCAGATCGGCCGGGATCGGCCCGCGGGCGAACCGGGTGCCGTCGGAGCCGGCGTCCCAGCGCAGGACCTCGCGTTCGGGCAGGTCGATCACGCCGGAGAAGCGCTCCTCCGTACCGACGGGAAGCTGCACGGGGGCGGGTTGCGCACCCAGCCGCGAGCGGATGGACTCCAGGGATGCCTCGAAGTCCGCGCCGACCTTGTCCAGCTTGTTCAGGAAGCAGATCCGCGGCACGTGGTAGCGGTCCGCCTGGTGCCAGACGGACTCCGACTGGGGTTCCACTCCCTCCGCCGCGTCGAAGATCACGACCGCGCCGTCGAGGACCCGCAGCGCCCGCTCGACCTCGGCCACGAAGTCCACGTGACCCGGGGTGTCGATGAGGTTGATCTCGTGGTCCCGCCAGTAGAACGTCGTCGCCGCCGAGGAGATCGTGATGCCGCGCTCCCGCTCGTCCTCGCGGAAGTCCATCTGAGCCTGCCCGTCGTGGACCTCGCCGAGCCGGTGGGACACGCCGGTGTAGTACAGGAAGCGCTCGGTCGTGGTGGTCTTTCCGGCGTCGATGTGCGCGATGATCCCCACGTTGCGCACGCGGTCCATGTCCGGTCGGGGCATCGGTCTCACCTCAGGGGCATATCGCCCGGCATCGTATCCTCATCCCCGCACCGGAGCAAGGCTGAGCCCGCATGATTCACGAGGGCAGGCCCCGGAGACTCCTCGGGAACGCCCGACCTGCGTTGGCCGGCCTCGACGGGTCCCTGACCCGCCTGCGGCGGTCCGCCTCGGTCGGCCGTTCGCGAGGCGCGTCTGACATCCCGCAGCCTCTCGTTCTTCGTCGGTTTCCGCAGGTTTTCCGGACGGGCGCCCGAATCCAGAGCGGTCGAGCTGCCCCTCATGAATCATGCGGGCTAGGGGAGGGCCGCGATCCTGTCGGCCACGGTGGGGCAGAGATCCGGGCGGCGCGAGCCGCAGGTGGCCGCCGCCCGGGAGAGGATCTCCCTCGCGTCGTCCAGCCGCCCCTGATCGAGCCGCACGTTCGCGAGGTTCAGCATCACGAGCGGATCGTCCGGGTCCCGGCGCAGGGCCTCGGCATACGCCGCCGCCGCCTCCGACGTCCGTCCCAGGGACCGTAGCTCGATCCCCATGTTCACGAGGTCGGCGGTCTGCCGGGGAAGAAGCGCGGCGGCCCGCCCGAACTCCCTGGCGGCATCCTCGCGGCGTCCCTGCTGGCGCGCCTGCTTCCCCATCTCGCGGTGGGCCATGGCCTCCTGGGCCGGATCGAACACCTCGTCCCCCGCGGCACGGCGGGCCTCGGCGTGTCGCACGAGCCCCTCCAGCGCCCCCTGCGCCCCGGCGGCGTCGCCGAGCCGCTGTCGCACGAGGGCGAGCTGGAGCCAGGCGTTGCCGAGGTCGGGGTTGATGGCCACCGCGGTCCGGAACTGCTCCTCCGCCCCGCGGGGGTCGCCGTCCTCCAGCAGGAGGAACCCGAGGTTCTGGTGGCCCACCTCGTCGGTGAACGCGAGGGAGAGCCAGGAGAGGGGCAGATGCACGAAGGCCGTCAATGGGATGAGGAGGGCCGCCCCCAGGGCCAGGCGCCTCCATTGCCGCGCGCGGAGCAGCTCGAGTCCGCGGGCCACCGCGTGACCCGCGAACAGCAGCACGAGGGGCGCCAGCGGCAGGCGATAGCGCGCGAAGACGTAGAAGGCCACCACCGACGCAACGGTGGTCGCGGTGATGAGGAGCAGCAGGATCGTGTCCCGACGCAGGGGCCGCAGCCCCATCCCCAGCAGCCCGAGTGGGGCGATCCAGCCGAACCGCACCAGCGGGAGGCGGAGGACCGGCACGAGCTTCTCGAGGAACCGGATGTCCCAGGTGTCCGGAACCTCGCGGGCATTCCAGACCAGCGCGAACTTCCGGCCCTGCAGGGCCAGAAAGGCCAGCGGTTCGTGCACGGCGAAGCGGAGGCTCTCGCGGACCCAGAACCGGGATACCTCGGCGGGGGAGAGCGGGTGTCCGGCGCGGCGCTCGGCCTCCGCACGGGCGTCCGCCCCCTCGAATCGCGGCGTCTCCCGGCCCTTGCGCATGGGGGTGTAGACCCCCGGCGCGCCCGGGTGGTTGCCGATGTAGAAGTTGGACCCTCCCTGGTACGTGGTCAGCAGCAGCCCGCCGCCGGCGGCCCAGTTGTGGCCGATGGCCGGCAGCAGCGCCGCCACCATTCCCGCGGTCAGCAGGCCGCATTCCCGGAACCGCTGCCTCCACCCACCTTCCCGGCCGGCGCGTCGGGCCAGGTTCCAGGCGAGGAGGACCGGCAGGTAGAGCAGCGCGTTCTCGCGCAGCAGCGCCAGCAGCCCCAGCGTCACCCCCGCGGCCAGCCACCTACCGCGGGCGCCGTCCGCGGCCTGGAGCAGCAGCAGGAGCAGCAGGTTCGTCAGGAGGATCGCCCAGCTCTCCTTGAGGATGGAGCCCTCGTAGAACAGGAACGGTGCGTAGAGCGCCGCACCCAGGGCCGCCACCCGTGCCGCCGTCCGCCCGAAGGTCCGGAGCGCGACGACGTAGAGGAGCATCACCGAGGCCAGGCCGCCGGCGGCCTGGACCAGGCGGACGGCGAGCAGCGAGTGACCGAACAGGGCGTACCAGGCGCCCAGCGCGTAGGGGTAGAGGGGAGCCTGGTAGAAGGGGTGCTCGCCCAGGAGCCGGCCTCCCGCCACCGCCAGCGCCCACCGGTCGTAGCCGGCCTCGTCCACGATCAGGTGACGACCCAGGGGCGTGGCCTGCAGTTGCCAGAGATAGATGCCCCGGACGACGGCGGCCAGGGGGAGCAGCCACGCGAGGTCGCGGAGCGTGCCCCTGCGGCTCACGGCTCCAGGTAGGCCTTCGTCAGCTCGTCGCGCAGGTATTCGAAGGCCGCCTCGGGACTGTCGGCGAACTGGAAGAGATCGAGATCGGCACGGCTGATGGTGCCGTACTCGACGAGGGCATCCAGGTTCAGCACCTTCTTCCAGAACCGGGATCCGTAGACGACCATGGGGATGCGCTTGGTCGACTTGCGGGTCTGGATCAGGGTCAGGATCTCCATCATCTCGTCCAGGGTCCCGAAGCCACCGGGGAAGATCACGACCGCCTTGGCGAGGTAGACGAACCAGAACTTCCGCATGAAGAAGTAGTGGAACTCGAAGGAGAGCTCCCGCGAGATGTACTCGTTCCCGGTCTGCTCGAAGGGCAAGCTGATCCCGAGCCCGACGGTCCGTCCCCGGGCCTCCGCGGCGCCGCGATTGGCAGCCTCCATGATCCCGGGCCCACCCCCGGAGCAGATCAGGAAGCGGTGCCGGCTCCCCTTGAGCGACTTCGACCAGTCGGTCAGCAGCCGTGCCAGCTCGCGGGAGTCGTCGTAGTAGCGGGACATGCGCACCGCGGCCCGGGCGCGGTCCACCTCCGACTGCAGCCGCTTGCTGGGACGGTTCGCCGCCGCCAGCGCGGCCCGCGTCTCCTCCAGCCGCCGGCGCGCGCGGTCGGGAGCGTCGATGCGCGCGGACCCGAAGAAGACGATGGTGTCCTCCACGCGGAAGCGACGAAAGCGTGCCTGCGGCTCCACGTACTCGGAGAGGATCCGGAGGGTGCGTCCATCCCGGCTGTTGAGGAAGTCGAGGTTCTTGTAGGCCTTCGTCGGACCGTACCGGGAATCGGGCATGCAGCGCTCCGTGGCGAATGGGAAGCAACCTTAGCACAGGGCGGGTGGAGAAGCAGCGGATTGACTCCGTTCCGGCGGGGTTTCATACTGGGGAGAATGGCTCCGTTCCATCATCCCGGCCGCACCCTGCTGGCCGCCGCCGTCGCCCTCGCGATCCCCACGGCGCCGGCGGTCGCCGGGGCCTCCACGGACGCCACCGTGCGGAAGGCGCTGTCCCGGGTGCAGGCCACCTACCTGGAGCCGGATCGCATCGATCCCGAGGTGATGCTCCGGGGGGCCCTCGAGGCGGCCGACCGGTTGCTGGCCGCCGATGAGGGCGCCGCCACCGTCGAGCGGCCGCCCCTCACCTGCTCGGGGGTCCAGGACGCGGTGGCCCTGTCCAACAGCCTGGGGCCCTGCTTCGAGGAGATCCTGGACGCGGCCGTGGATCCGGGAAGCAGCCCCCGACGGGACCGGTTGCGGGCCGCCCTGCTCGACGGGGCGCTCCGGACCCTGGATCGCTTCTCCGGCGCCTACACCGCCGCGGCCCGGCGGAACCTCATGGGGCGGTTCCAGGGCACGGGCTCGGGGATCGGGGTGCGGATCGGGCGCCGGGAGGGGAGCGTACGGATCCTCGAGGTCTTCGACGGCAGCGGTGCCGCGGAGGCCGGGCTTCGGGCCGGGGACGACCTCGTCCGCGTCGCCGGGCAGGACGTGGAGGGGCTGGCGGTCGCCGAGGTGAGCCGTCTCCTGCGCGGTGAGGAGGGCACCCGGGTCGAGGTGGAGGTCGAGAGGGACGGGCGGCTCCACGTCACCATCGAGCGCCGTACCTACGTGCGCCCGACGGTGCGGGGAGAGCTCCTGGGGGAGGACCTGGGGGTCATCCGGATCACCCACCTGAGCCGGAACACCGAGGAGCAGGTCGCGGCCACGATGCAGGACCTGTTCCGCGAGCACCGGATCCGGCGCATCCTCCTCGATCTGCGGGGCAACACCGGGGGCAGCATGCTCACCGCGGCCGCGATCGCCGATCTGTTCCTGAGGCACGGGGTGCTGCTGGAGGCGCTGGACCGGAACGACCGGCCGGTGCCGGGGCTGCGGGCGCGCGTGGAGGCCTCGGGACGGGGATGGGATCGCATCCCCCTGGCAGTCCTAGTGGACGGGTCGACGGGATCCTCCGCGGAGCTGCTGGCGGCGTCCCTGGCCTGGAACGACCGCGCCCTCCTCATCGGGGAGCCGACCTTCGGCAAGAACATCGTCCAGAAGATGCACCAGTTCGACGACGTGGACCTGACGGTGAAGATCTCCTCCGCGTACATGAAGGCCGCCGGTCGCCGGCTCCCCGCCGAGGGGTTGCCCCCGGACGTGTGGGTCGAGCCCGGAGGCGAGGCGCCGCCGGAGGCGGAGGGGACCATCATCCGGCAGGCACCGGACGGGGGGCGCTCCTGGGAGCGGCTGGCCCTGGCGATCCTCGACGCGCACGCCGACGCCAGCCGGACGGTGATGATCGACGGCCTGCGCGGCGATGCGGCGGCGGAGACCGAGGCCGCCGCCCCTGGCGCGGTCCGGGGCCCCCCCCGGCAAGAGGGCCTGCGACCGCTTCCCGGGTCAGCTCTCCTGCGGGCGCAAGATCACCTTGAGAGACTCGCCGGCCTCCGCCGTGAGGCGGAACCCCTCGGCGGCCCGGGTGAGGGGCAGGCGGTGCGTGATCATGTCCTCCACGCGGATCGCCCCCCGGCGGATCAGCTCGAGGGCGGTGACCAGGTCCTCCCCGCTGGCCGCGTAGCTGAAGACGATCCCGATCTCGTCCCGCCACAGGTCGAAGATCGGCAGGGGGACTTCCTCTCCGGGTGAGGCCGGCGCGAAGGCGAGGAGCCTCCCGCCGGGCTCCACCAGGCGGCAGGCCTGGCGCAATGCCGCGGGGGCGCCGGTGCACACGAGGACCCGGTCGGCGAGGCGGCCCCGGTTGGCCTCCCGCAGCCACCCGCCGAGATCCTCCCGGGCATCCAGAGCCGCGTCGGCCCCGAGCCGGCGCGCCGCCTCGAGCCGGTAGGGATGGAGGTCGGCCGCCAGCACCTTCGCCGCGCCCCGGTGGCGGGCCAGCTGGATGTGCAGCAGGCCCGACAGACCGCTTCCGAGCACCAGGACCGTCTGCCCGGTGGCGAGGCCGGCGTAGCGCTGGGCCTGCACGACGCAGCCCAGGGGCTCGATGAAGGACGCGGCGTCGAAGGAGACGTCCTCGGGGAGCGGCAGCATCCCCCGCTGCACCTGGAGCGCGGGGACGCGGCAGAACTCGGCGAAGCCCCCGGGATCGAAGTGGGTGGACCGCAGCGTCTCGCAGGTCGAGGGATGACCGGATCGGCAGCGGTGGCACCGGGTGCAGGGGACGTGATGCGTCGCGAAGACGCGATCCCCCGCCTGGAGGTCATCCACGTCGTCCCCCGCGGCCGCGATCACCCCGGCGATCTCGTGCCCCAGGATGAGGGGGGCACGGGGGACACGGTACGACTCCATGACGTCGGAGCCGCAGATGCCGCTGGACTCGATGCGGACGAGGACCTCGCCGGAACCGATCTCGGGAACCGGACGGTCCTCGATCCGGACGTCCCGGTTGCTGTGGTAGACCGCGACCCTCACGGGGGTCTAGAAGTCCGGCGTCTGGGAGACCGCCTCCAGCTTGCGTCCCTCGGTCCCCTGGCGCAGCTCCTCGAACATCTCGTAGGCTTCCTGTGGTGTCCGGTCCTCGTGGACGACGGCCCGGGTCGCCCGGATCATCGCGACGGGCCACTCGGACTGGAAGATGTTCCGCCCCATGTCGACCCCTGCGGCCCCGGCGCGGACGGCGTCATGGGCCAGCTGGAGCGCGTCGCGCTCGGGGATCTTCTTGCCGCCGGCGATGACCACGGGAACGGGGCAGCTGGCCACCAGGCGATCGAAGCCCTCGCAGTAGTACGTCTTGACCACGTGGGCGCCGTACTCGGCGGCGATCCGGCAGGCCAGGGACAGGAAGCGCAGGTCGCGCCCCATGTCCTTCCCCACCGCGGTGATGGCCAGCACGGGCATCCCGTAGCGCTCGGCCTCCCCGACCAGGCGCCCCAGGTTCGTGAGGGTCTGCTTCTCGTACTCGGCCCCGACGAACATCGACATCCCGACGCCCGCGACGTTGAGGCGCAGCGCTTCCTCCATCGAGGTCGTGATCTCCTCGTTCGAGAGCTCCCGGAGGATGCTGGGCCCGCCGGAGACCCGCAGCACGACGGGGGTCGGCGTCGACGGATCCACCGACGTCCGCAGCAGGCCTCGGGTGCACATCAGGGTATCCGCGTGGGGGAGGAGCGGCGTGATGGTGGCCCGTGCGTCCTCGAGGCCCGAGGTCGGACCGAGGAAGTAGCCGTGATCCACGGCGAGCATCACGGTGCGGCCGGAACCGGGCGAGATGACACGGGCAAGACGGTTGTCGAGGCCCCAGCTCATGACTCCTCCTCGTCCCGCGGGGGCGGGATGCGACGCCGGTGATGCTGCTCCTGCTCCGGCTCCGGTCAGTTGACGGTCCAGGTCTCCGCGCGGCGCAAAAGCTTCTCGAGGTCGTGCGCGCCGCCGGCCGCCTTCTGGGCGGCCCCCACCTGGTCCCAGACGAGCTGCTCCAGTGTCGGCTCCGTCACGGACCGGAACACGCCCAGCGGCGTCGGGAACTCCGGCGGGCTCATGCGGCCCAGCTCGAAGGCGAACGCGGGGTTCGCGCGCCCGGGATCGTGGACGAGCAGGTCCTTCTCGCTGACGCCGTTCCCGAGCTCCACGACCTCGAGACCCCGGCCCCCCGTGGTCCGGCGGATGCCCCTGTCGTGGTTGGCGCCGAAGATCAGGGGCTTGCCGGGCTCCAGGAGCACCTGGCGATCATCCCGGATCCCCTTCTCGGTCATGTAGACGAAGGCCTTGTCGTTGAAGATGTTGCAGTTCTGGTACACCTCGACGAAGGCGGAGCCCGGATGGCGCGCCGCCTGCTCGAGCACCTCGAGCAGGTGGTCGCGGTAGACGTCCACCGTGCGCGCCACGAAGGAGGCCTCGGCCCCGAGAGCGAGGCTGATCGGGTTGAACGGCCGGTCGACCGAGCCCATCGGGGTGGAGGACGTCTTCTTCCCCAGCTCGGAGGTCGGCGAGTACTGCCCCTTCGTCAGCCCGTAGATCCGGTTGTTGAACATCACGACCTTCAGCCCGATGTTCCGTCGCATGGCGTGGATGATGTGATTCCCGCCGATGGACAGCGCGTCACCGTCGCCGGTGACCACCCAGACCGAGAGCTCCGGGTTCATCACCTTCAACCCCGTGGCGATGGCCGGGGCACGGCCGTGAATCCC
>JASFRI010000084.1:0-12359 GCA_050115015.1 Acidobacteriota bacterium | reverse complement strand
GAGGAACAGGCCGATCCGGGTGAGGAGCGACTTCTCCATCTCCTGGCGGAGGAAGACGTCCAGGGTCTCCACGATGCTCTCGAGCGCCTTGAGCGACACGTTTCCGGTGAACCCGTCGCAAACCACAACATCACACTCGCCGTTGAACAGGTCCCGGCCCTCGACGTTGCCGATGAAGTTGGGAACGTCCTTCTTCAGGATCTTGAAGACATCCCGGGTCCGGTCCGTTCCCTTCACCTCCTCCGCGCCGATGCTCAGCAGGCCGATCCGGGGGTTGTGGATGCCGAGGATGTCCCGGGCGTAGATCCGGCCCATGATCGCGAACTCCCGGAAGCCCTCGGACTTGACCTCGACGTTCGCCCCCACGTCGAGCCAGACCGTCTTTCCCCGCAGATTGGGGACCGTCGTCGTGAGCGCCGGTCGCCCTACACCACGCAGCGTTCCCATGATGATCTTCGCGATGGCCATAGCCGCCCCGGTGTTCCCGGCACTGACCAGGCCTCCGGCGGTGCCGTCACGGACCAGCTTCGCGGCAACACGCAGGGACGAGTTCTTCTTCCGCCGCAGGGCCGAGACCACGGTCTCATCCATCCCGATGACGTCGTCGGCGTGCACCACCTCGATATCGAGCCCACGGGCCGGCTGCGCCTCGAGGAGCCGGCGCAGATCGTCCTCGCGTCCCACCAGGGTCACCGGGACACCGAGCTCGCGTGCCGCCAGGACCGCTCCTTCCACCGGACGCGCCGGGGCATGATCGCCCCCCATGGCGTCAACGGCGATGCGTGGTTGGGAACCAGCGCGGGCGTCGGACAAGGGCCGCTCCGGGATTGGGTGTGCTTCCGGGGAGGCAGCGGGGACGGCGACCGCCCCCGCCCCGGGACGCTAGACCTCTTCCGTCTCGACCACCTCGCGGCCCTTGTAGTGGCCGCAGTGCGGGCAGACCCGGTGAGGTAGCTTCGCCTCGTGGCAATGGGGACACTCGGACAGGGACCGGTGCGGCAGCGCGTCGTGCGTGCGGCGCTTGTCCCTGCGGGCGCGCGAATGTCTGCGTTTCGGATTCGCCATGACTCCTCTCCCGGGGGGCCCGGGAGGCTCCCCCTCAGAGATCCTTCTTCAGCTTCCGCAGCGCGGCCCAGCGAGGATCCACGCCCTCCTCCCGGCAGCCACAATCTCCTGCAGCCCGCGGCGCACCGCATGTGGGGCAGAGCCCCGGGCAGTCGGTCCGGCACAGTGGCTTCAGGGGCATTGCCAGGTGGATCTGCTCCAGCACCAGCCTTCCCAGATCGATCCGGCCTTCCTCCAGGAAGCTGATCCCGGGGTCGTCAGGCTCCGGCAACCCGCCCGGCTCCCCCGCGGCGCGCTCCCTGTAGATGAGGTCGAAGGGAAGGCTGCACTGCTGGCGATACGACTCGAGACACCTGCTGCACGGGAGCCGGACCGCCGTGTCCAACCGGCCTCGAAACTCGAAACCCTCACCGAGCCGGTGGATCCACCCCGAAAGGTGAACCCCCTCGAGCTCCAGACCGCGTCCCTCCTCTCGGGCACGCAGGGCCGCCGGCTCCAGAACCCGGTCGACCTGCAGCCCCTCGGCCCCGATGTCGACCGTGGCGACGTACATGCAGCCCCCGAAGAAGGCGAGGCATTATAGCACTATGTACAATCGGTTCAAACAGGTATGAGCCCGGGGGCGGGGCCCGGGGAACCCCACCGGACCGTCCCGGCGGTGCTTCAGCCGCGCCCCAGGGACCGGAGCTCCTCCCGGGCGGCGTTGTGGTGCGGCAGGATCTCCAGCGCCTTCTCGAACTGCTTCCGGGCCCGCATGGCCAGCCCCTGCTCGCGGTAGAGCTTCCCGAGGGCCACGAGGTAGTCCGCGTTCCAGGGGTCGATCTCCGAGGCCCGCAGGTAGCTCTCCTCGGCCAGCCGTTGCCAGCGGTGGTCCGGGTTCTTCAGGAGCGCGTCCCCCATCAGGCTGAAGAACGGCGCCTCCCGGTCGTTGAACTTCACCGCCAGCTTGCAGTACTGGATACAGTTGAAGTAGTCGCCGTCCTTGAAGTAGTCCTTCGCCTTGAGGAAATAGCCCTCGGCGAGGCGCTGGCGCCCCTCCTCCGTCTCCTGCGCCTCGCTCTTCACGAGCTCCTTCCGCTTCTCGAACGCGCGGGAGGTCACCTCGAGCTCCTTCCCCTGGTCCTGGAACGGTGTGAGGCGCTCGATGGCCGCCGACTGCATGCGCAGATAGGCTTCCAGGAGCCGGTTCTCGATGATCCCGATCTCCCGCTTCAGGTCGGCCCGCACCCTTGGTGACAGCCGATCCCTGGAGAACCGGCCGAGTAGCGCCTCGTAGCTGCGCTTGATGACCTCGGGCCCGGCCCCTTCCTCCACCTGGAGCACCTCGTGGGGCGCCACCCCCCGGGTCTTCTCGAAGTAGCCGAGCACCCTCTCCCGTTCCGCCGCGTACTGCTGGCGTTCGTCCCGGTGCCCCTCCATCAGGCTGCGTAGGGAGAACATGCCCTCCCCGGGGGGAGGATCGAAGAGGACCACCCCCAGCACCAGGAAACCGAACAGCATCCGCAGCACGCGATCCTCGCTCCCCTCGGGCGCGACCATGATCACCTCGTGCGCGCGCAGGGTGCCGTCGACACGGGACAGGATGTAGCCCTGTTCCGCTCCCAGGTTCAGGCTCTGGATCGGCAGGAAGGCGTTCTCGTTCAGCCGTAGTTGCCGCTCCTCCGCCAGGAGCACCTCCTTGAGGGGCTCGAAGTTCGCCATCTGCTGCACCCCCCGCTGGAACACCTCGAAGGTGAACAGGACGTCCGGCGCGAACGCGGGGGCCTCGACGGGCCCGTCCTCGAACGTCCACGTCCCCCCGTCCCAGCGGAACGCACCATCGACCACGCGCTGCACCGCCAGCCGGGCGGCCTGATCGAGCGCCTCGGCGCCCACCCGCCCGGAGGTCCGCCATTCGCTCACCCGGGCGATGGCCTCGGAACCCTCCCCCGCGGCGGCGGAGACCGCGGGAGCCTGCCCGGCCTCCGCCAGGATGGCCTCGACCTTCTCGGCGGGCTGGGAGGAGTCCGCGAACGCCAGCATCCCGCGTTCGAAGAACAGGCGACGCCAATCCGGACCCCGGCGGAGGGTCAGCGTACCCGTGCGCTCCGCGAAGTAGACGTCGCGGAGGTTCTCGAGCAGATAGTGCGGCGTGAACCTGGCTTCGGACATGGCCCCGGACCCGTGATGCCCCTTTCCTGGAGGGGCGAATCTAACACCGCTGCGAGGGCCGGTCAACGGAACCCGGGACGAGGGCGGGGCCCGGGACGGGCGGTCAGGGCGAGGCGGGATCGTCGAGGTACAGGTCCAGCACGCGCCGGACGTAGTCCAGGGTCTCCCGGTAGGGGGGAATCCCGTCGTAGCGATCCACCGCCCTTCCGCCGGCGTTGTAGGCGGCCAGCCCGAGGGCGATCTCCCCGGCGTACCCGTCGATCCACGCGGCCAGCTCCGCGGTGCCGGCATCGATGTTCTGCGCCGGATCGAAGGGGTCCGTCACACCGCGGGCCCTCGCCGTCGCGGGCATCAGCTGCATCAGGCCCATCGCGCCGCGCGACGAGACCGCGGTCGCGTCCCCGGCGGATTCCGCCTGGATCACCGCCCTCACGAGCCCCGGGTCGACGCCGTGCCGGGCCGCCGCCTGCCGGATCAACGCCTCGACGCCGGACCCGGTTGTCTCGACCCGCCGCGGCGGGGGGCCCCCGGGTACTTCGGCGGCGGCGTCACGCTCCCCCGTCCGCCCGGCATCGGGGAGGGCGACCTCCCGGACCGCCACGACCCGTTCCGCCGGGACCGCGAGGGTCCCGCCACCGGCCAGCTCCAGCCACACCTCGTCCCCCTGCGGGCGGACCGAGGCGACCGCCAGGACCTTCCCCGTGCTGAGCTGAACCTCGTCGGCGAGCGCCGGCGCGCCGGCGGCCAGCAGCAGGGCCATGGCCAGAATGCGATTCACGGGCCTCCCCTCCCGACCTCGAGGGATGGTGGAAACTGTTCAGTTCGAAGGGGGATCCCCGAGCTGAGGGGGATCCTCGACGGCCTGAATATACCGCCCGGGGAACGCCGGATCAACGTTCCGCGGCCCCGGCCGGCCTCAGGAACGCCCGCTCGATCTCCGGCAGCGGGTAGCGCAGGACGGCCGGCCGGCCGTGGGGGCAGGTCAGCGCATGGCCGCCCTCGAGCAGTTCGCCGACGATCCGGTCCATCCGGGTCACGTCCAGGCGCATGCCCGCGCGCACCGCCGCGTGGCAGGCCCCCAGCGCCGCCATCTCGTGCTCGAGCTGTTCCACCGGAGCACCGCCCCCCGCGAGCTCCCGCAGGACCCGGCCGGGGTCCAGCCCGGGCAGCCGGGCGGGAACCTCCCGCACGACCATGGCCTGCCGGCCGAAGGGCTCCACGAGGAATCCCATCCCCCGCAGCGAATGCAGTCGCGGCATCAGGCGCTCCATCTCCGCCGGGGAGAGCTCCACCGTCGCCGGGAAGAGCAGCGGCTGGGTCGCGACGCTGCCGGACGCGAGCTCCTGCCGGTACCGGTCGTAGAGCGCCCTCTCGTGCGCCGCGTGCTGATCGACGAGCAGGAGCCCCCCCTCCTCCTCCACGAGGATGTATGCGTCCCGGAGCTGGCCCAGCACCCTCCGCCCCTCGCCGGCTTCCGGGATGGCCCGGGCCCGCGGTGCGGCCGGCGCTGCAGGAACCCTGGCGGGCTCGGCCGCGGACCAGATCGGGGCGTCGCGCCGCGTCAGGTAGTCCTCCACGGCGCCGGTCACGCCGGCCGCCGCTCGCTCCGGGCTCCGCGGTGCGACCTCCTGCACCGGACCCGGTCCCAGGGCGGCCTCCAGTGCCCGCTCCACGAGATCGTGCACCGCGCCCGGGGTGCGGAAACGGACCTCCCGCTTCGTCGGGTGGACGTTCACGTCCACCTCCGCCGCCGGCACCTCCAGAAAAAGGAACACCGCCGGAAACCGATCCCGGGAGAAGCGGGGACGGCAGGCCCGGGTCACCGCATGCGTCAGCGTCCGGTCCCCCACCGGGCGGCCGTTGACGAACAGGAACCAGTGGGAGCGGTTCGCCCGGGAGAACGCAGGACCCGAGACGTAGCCCCGCACCGCCAGCGGCGAGCGTCCGCCCTCCACCGGGCGCAGCCCCGCGGCGAGGTCCCCCCCGAAGATCCGGCGGATGCGCTCGCGGCGATCCTCCTCGGCCCCGGTGGCCAGGACCTCCCGTCCGTCGTGGGTCAGGCGGAACCGGCAGCCCGGCTGGGCCAGTGCCGCCGCCTGCACGACCTCGGTGATGCGGGACAGCTCGGTCGGGACCGTCCGGAGGAACTTCGCGCGGGCCGGCGTGTTGAAGAAGAGGTCCCGCACGTCCACGGTGGTCCCGGCCGGGTGCGGGTGGGGCCCGCTCTCCCGGCTCAGTCCGCCCTCGACGGACAGTCGATGCCCACCGGTGCTCCCTCGCGCGGTCGTCAGGAGCTCCAGCCGGGAGACCGACGCGATCGCGGGCAGGGCCTCCCCGCGGAAGCCCAGCGTGTGGATCGCTGCGAGGTCCTCGGCGGTGCGGATCTTCGAGGTGGCGTGCCGCTCCAGCGCCAGCCGCGCGTCCCCGGGCGACATGCCGCAACCATCATCCTCCACCCGGATCCGGCGCCGCCCTCCCTGCTCGACGGTGATGTCGATCGCGGTGGCCCCGGCGTCCAGGGCGTTCTCCACCAGCTCCTTGACGACCGAAGCCGGCCGCTCCACCGCCTCGCCGGCGGCGATCTGGTTGATCAGCTGGTCGGGGAGCCTCTGGATCGTGGACATGGTCGCTCCGTGGGAACGGGGAGAGTATACCAGCGGGGCAGGGACGGGATCAGAACGCCAGACCGATGGAGAAGTAGAGCTCCCCCGAGGACTCGCCCGGACGGCGGTCCAGCTTGTGACCGTATTCCAGCCGGATCGGTCCCAGCGGCGTCCGGTAGTGGAGCCCGAACCCGAGCACCTTGCGCACGTCGGTGAGCGACAGGTCCTCCACCCCGGGGTACACGTTGCCCAGGTCGAGAAACCCAACACCCTCGAGATCCCTCCAGATCGGGAAGTGATACTCCTCGTTCAGGATGAGCAGCGCATTCCCCCCGAGGGGACTTCCCGTGCCCGGGTCCTTGGGTCCCACCGTGTCCCGCGGAAAGCCGCGGATCGTGGAGTCCCCGCCGGCGAAGAAGCGCTCGCTGATCGGGATGACCGACCTGCCGAAGGGCTCCTGAAGACCGACCCGGAAGCCCTGTGCCCAGTAGCTGCGATCGGTGACGGGATGGAAGTACGAGACGTGCCCGAAGAAGCTCAGGAAGTCCCGCTCGGACCCCAGGTACCGGTCGAACAGGGTGAGGTCGAGGGAGTAGTAGAGGCCCCGCCGCGGGTTGAACGGGTCGTCCCGGCGGTCGCGGATCATCGTGCCGCTGACGCTCCCGAGGCGCACGTCCTCGATGCGGTCCTCCAGCAGGAGGACCTGCACGTCGCTCAGGGTGACGTCCTCGATGGTGTACGCGGTGATGAACCGGTAGGGGCCGATCCGCCGGGTGCCGGCCGCGGTGAGGGCGACCGTCCGCTGGTCGAAGCTGATCTGATCCTGCATCGACCAGGAGGCGGTCAGGAGTCCCTCCACCTCGCGGCCGAAGAGCCGTGGCTCCAGGAAGCTGAAGCGCACCCGCTGCGTGATGCCGCTGGCGGACAGCGCGGCGCCCAGGGTCTGGCCACGGCCGAGGAAGTTGTTGTCCCGGATCTGGAAGAAGCCCCTGAGACCGGCCTCGGTGTCCCAGCCACCGCCGAAGGAGGTCAGGATGTTCGGTGCCTCCCGCACGCGTACCGCGACCGGCACCTCGGCACCGTCGCCCGCGGCATCCGCACTGACGTCCACCGAGCGGAAGATCCCCAGCCGGCCGAGCCGGCGCTGCGCGGCCAGCAGCTGGTCCCGGCTGAGCGGGTCCCCCTCGTCGACCCCCAGCTCCCGCCAGATGACCCGGTCCCGGGTGTGGCTGTTTCCGGCGACCTCGATGCTTCCCACCCGGCGCGGCACCCCCTCCTCGATCCGGAACCGGATGAGCCGGGCCTCCGCCGCCTCCCCCTCGATGGCGTACGCGACCCGTGCAGCCTCGTAGCCGGCCTCGTCGTAGTGCAGGCGGATCGCGGTCCGCGCCGCCTCGAGCGCGGCCCGGGTGATCGGCTCTCCCGGCGCCAGCTGGATCTGCTCCTGCAGCTCCTCGTCCGAGAAGGCGGCGTTGCCGTCGAAGACGATCTGCCCGATGAGCCATTGCGGCCCCTCGGTGATGGGAAAGGACACCGTCGCCAGGTCCCCGGCGGCGTCGTAGTCGATCCGGGGCGCGGCGACCCGCACGTCGGCGTACCCCTGGGTGCGGTAGAACAGCCGCAGTGCGTCGACGTCCTCCTCGAGGCGATCCATCCGGAGCAGGCTCCGGCGGGAGCCGGTCCCTTCCCGGGTCATCAGGAGCTTGCGCAGCCGCTCCCCGGAGAAGGACTCGTTCCCCTCGAAGCGCAGTTCGGTGACATGGACCTTCGGTCCCGGGTCCACCTCGAAGCGCAGCACCTGCCGCTGGCCCTCGCCTTCCTCGAGGTGTTCTTCCACCGTGACGCGGGGGTACCCTCGGTTCAGGTAGAACTGCTCGATCGTGCGGCGTCCCTCCGCCGGGGCCTCCCCGGGGATGAGCATCGTCCGGAAGGACTGCGCCAGCCGCTTTCGCAGCTTGCGCTCCGCGGGCAGGCCACGGGGCAGGACGAGTTGGTAGGGCGTTCCCGATTCCACCTCGAAACGCAGGTTCACGCGGTCGCCGGCCGTCGACTCCTCGACGTCCACCGTGGCGTCCAGGTAGCCGTTCCGCACGAGCGTCGCCCGGAGACGGTCCACCGAGTCCACCTCCGCGGAGCGCCGGTAGGCACGGCCCTCCTTCGCCCGGATCCGCTTCCGGAGACGCTCCTCCAGCTCCGGCGGCGCGCCGATCAGCTCGATGGTCCCGACGCGCTGCTTCCCCTCGCGCTCCGAGGCGGGGCGTGGATAGGAGTAGCCGCGGGTGGTGTAGCGGAAGTCGCCGCCGACGCCACCGTCCTCGTTCCGGACCGCCAGCAGCTCCGTCTTCCGTGTGACGTCGTACTCCACACGATAGATCTGCTTGCCGGCGGCCTGGAAGGTGTCGGAATAGGTAACCCGAAGGCCCGGGTTCACCTCCTTCACCAGTGTGAGGCGAGCGTTTCCGTTGACGTCCACCGGCTCCACCCGCACCTGGGTCAGGCCGAGGGCCTGGGCCACGTTGCCGCTGATGGGGGCGGAGAGGGCGCTGGCCACCTGTTCGCTGACGAGCGCGGTGCCGCCCTTGGCCGCCACCTCGTCCGGCGTGTTCCCCGTGAGGAGGAGGACCAGGATCTCCTCCTGCTCCAGCGGGGGATATGACGTCAGCTCGAAGGTAAAGTCGCTGAGGCGGCCGTCGAGAACCAGGATCACCTCGTAGTCCCGGACCGTCGTCGACGCTTCGATGTGGAAGAAGGGGTCGACGCTACCGTACTCGGCGAAGTCCACGAACCCCCCGATCACCCGGTAGCGGACGTCCCGGAACCGGATCACGCCCCCCTCCAGCGCGTCGATCCGTCCGGTGATCCTCGGGCTGGACAGGGTCCCGGCGAACCGCAGGTCACCCCCCGCCTCCACGTTGACGTCCCGGCTGCGCAGGAAGAGGGCGTCGGGGGCGTTCAGCGAGACGTCCAGCAGGATCTCGGAGCCCTCCCCGGCCGCAGGCACGATCTCCGCCGGCAACGGAATGCCGGCCCTCGACTGCGCCGGGAGCAGGGCGTCGCTCGTGTCCAGCGGCAGCCGGTAGATCCCGCGCAGCACATCCACGTCACCGGAGATCCGGTAACCGCGCGCATGATCCTCGACGAGCAAGGAGAAGTCGGCAACGCTCTCCAGGTCTTCCGGGTACACCACGCGGGCGCGCTCACCGTACAGCTCGAGATGGACCTCCTGCGGGCGCAGCCCGTCGAACCGCACGTAGCCCGTCCCCCTCACGGAGCCCCCTCCCAGGCGGCCCGAGAGGGACTGGACGGTGAGCTCCGGTCCGACGAACTCGGCGGCCCCCTGCAGGCCGTCGATGGTCGCCGGGAACCCCTCGTATCCCAATCGTGCTCCCGCGATGCTCACCCGTCCCGAGTATCCCGGCGCGCCCTCGCGGACGTCCACCTTGACCGCGGCATGGCCCATGCCCGTCAGGCGCAGCCGCGGGTCGAGGGCCGCCAGCAGGCGCAGGTCGAAGTCGCCCTCCACCTCGGACTCCAGCCCGCCGCTCGCACCGTGACTGCGGCCCCGCAGGACCAGGTCGGTCCCGTCGCCGACGAGCCGGGAGGGACGCAGCACCGCGACCCCCTCGCTCCAGCCGAAGGAGACGCTCCCGTCGTTGCGGAGCTCGTAGCCCCCCGCATCGAGACGCAGCTCCGTGACCCGCGCCTCGGCCCGCATGCGGGAGGGATCCTCCAGGGGACCGAACACCGCGGCCTGGAGCGTGGCCTCGCCATGCAGTTCCACCGGCAACGGCAGCCTCAGCGCGCTGCCCAGCAGCGCCAGGTCCAGTTGCTCCGCTCGCAGGTTCAGGGAGACCGGCAAGCCGCTGCCGAGTCCGGCGGTTCCCAGCAGGGTGAGGCGGTGGCGCGGCGAGGAGCCCTCCAGGCGCAGTTCCTCGGCGGTCCCCTGCACCCGCAGCTCGGCCTCTCCCAGGTCCGCAGCCACTCCTGGCGGTCCGTGATAGGCGAGCCTGGCGGCGATCTCCGGTGATTCCAGCGGTCCGTTCACGGTGCCGTCCAGATCGAGGCTGCCTGCCAGGAAGGGCAGCACCTCCTCGCCGCGGAGCTCGGAGACGCTCAGGCCGGTGGCCGCGAATCCGAGGTCCACGGCGGGGGCATCACGCACGTGCAGCTCGCCGCTGGCCCGGAGCATCCCGCCTCCATAGCGGGCCTCCACCTCGACGAGCTGCACCACATCCCGCTTCAGCGCCAGCTCCCCCCGGACCGGCCCCGCCTCCGCGCCGAACAGCAGGGCCTTCTCCATCGAGAGCGAGAAACGGCCCTCGGTGCCGCAACCGTGGTGGACCACGCGTCCCACGCCGCGGGCGAGGCCGTCGATCGGGGAGGGGCGCCCGGTCAGTCGCCGCACCCAGTCGTCCAGCGGCACGCCCTCCAGGCGGAGGCGGACCTCCCCCCGGCCGGGCACGGCGCCGGCGATCCAGACCTCGCCGTCCGCCTCGAGGCGCCCCCCCTCGCCGGTGAGCGCCGCGTCCCGCAGGCGGACGATCTCGCGATCCGCGACGATGCGGGCGGTCAGATCTCCCAGCGGGATGTCGTCCCAGGTGAGCCCGTCCGCCCGCAGCAGACCGTCGGCGTGCGGGCCATCCTCGGCGAGGGCGACACGCCCCTCGAGCCGGATCTCTCCCTGCAGCGGCCCCAGCCCGGGAAGTGCCGTGCCCGGAATCACCCTGTCGAGGATCGGCTGGAGGTATCCTTCCGCCAGCGCGGCGGGACGCCGCGACTCGAGACGGAGCGCCACCTCCCCCTCTCCCATCCGGGCACGCCCCGTGGCCCGGACGGCGAACCCCTCCCCCCGGACATCGGCGGAGCGGATGCGAAGCTCCTCCCCCTCGATTGCCAGGGAGAGCGTGCCGTGGAGCGCGTACGCTCGCTTCCCGGGCTCCGAGAGGCCCGCCCGGAGGATGAGCTCGGCGCTCGCCCGCAGGCTCCCGGCGTTCCTTCCCAGCCAGGAGGCGTGGGCCTCGCCAGCGACCCTCGTGTTCCACGGCAGGTCGGAGAAGCCCATGACCGCCAGCGCCCGCCGCAGGTCCAGCCCCTCGGGGCGGACCGAGAGGTCGTGCTCCGTGGGAGCATCACCATGGGGACGGAGCTCGTAGCGCAACGCCGCACGTCCGCCCAGCAGATCTCCCGCCGCTTCGAGCCGCAACTCCCCGTCCCTCCAGGTGAGGTTCCCGTCGATCTCCCGCACCGGCTCCGCATCGACCTGCAGCTCTCGGGCCTCGAACGCCGCCGTCACGTCCGGCAGCCCCTCCCCGCCCCGGTGGACCTCACCCTCGAATCCCACGGTCCCGGCGACCGGCACCGGAGCGCCGAGGGCCGCGAGCGGTTCGGCCTCGGCGGTCCCCCGGAACGTCAGGTCCAGCTCCCCGGCGAGGGAGGCCGTCCCCGATGCTTCGAGGCTCAGGTCCTGCGAGACCCAGCGGAGACGCTCCACCCGTAGCTGCCGGCGCCCCAGCACGGCATTCCCCTCAGCTTTCCCCTCCCAGACGCCGGCGGTCCCGGGCAACCGCAGGCGGAGGGCGTCGACGAGAACGTGCAGCGAGAGGCCACCGGTGTCGGCCAGGCCCTGGATGGAGAGCCCCGTGGCCTCGCCGGACACCGGCAATGCGCCCTCCGGGAGGAGGATCGTCCCGTCGGTCACCTGCAGCCGTCTCAGGAAGACGTGGATGTCCGGGATCGCGGCCGGAGGCCCCTCCCGCGCCGCAGCCTGCGGCCAGCGGAAGACCGGCCGGTGCAGCTCCGCACGCCCGATCCGCGGTGTGCCGCGGAGCAACGAGCGGATGGCGAGGACGACCTCCAGGCGGTCGACGGTGAACAGGGGCGCGGCGGGATCGCCCCCCGCCTCGCGCAGCGAGACGTCCGTCAGCCGCAGCGACGGCGGCACCGCCTCCAGCTTCATCGACGAGAACGACAGCTCGTAGCCCGCGGCCGTCGCGGTCCGCAGCAGGCGTGTCGCGACGAGCCGGTCGAGGCGCCCGCTCTCCACCGCCCAGTACGCGAGGGCCAGCAGGACGAGCAGCAGGAGGAACAGGTGTCGGAGGGGGCGCAGCCGACGGATGGGCCGGAAGAGCCACCGGCGACGGGGTCGATCCCCCGGAGGAGGCTGCTTGGGTGAGGGCATCGGCCGTCCCCGGCACCTACCCGGAGTGGAGCCGCCGCGGGATACCTCGTATCACCGGCCGGCCCGGCGACTCGATGCGCGCGCGACCTTCGCCGCCGGACCCCTCGAGGAAGTGCCCAGCGCCAGGGAGATCCCGTGCCGGACGATCGCCCCGGCCACATCGAGGCCGCTCGCCGCCTCGAGCCCCTGAAACCCGGGGGAGGAGTTCACCTCGATGACCCTCGGCCCGTCGCGGGTCTCCAGAAGGTCCACCCCCGCGACCTCGACGCCGACGGCCGCCGCCGCCCGGCGCGCCGTGTCGAGGACCCCCGGGTCCGGATCGACGAGTGTACCGGTGCCGCCGCGGTGGATGTTGGAGCGAA
>JASFRI010000083.1:0-12420 GCA_050115015.1 Acidobacteriota bacterium | reverse complement strand
GGCACCGGACGAACCGGCGGGCTTCACCGCGGGCGTGATGCAGCGCGTGCGCCAGATGCCCCCGCCACGCCCGAGGCGGTCCCTCCTGCAGCTCGTCGCCCCGGCGGCCGTCCTGCTGGCCGGGGTGGTCGGCATCCTGGCGCTCCCGACGACCGGCCACGTGCTGCGTGGCTTCGGGCGCGTGCTACAGCCCGACCTCCTGGAGCCGTCCCGCATGCTCGACCTGCTCGTCGGCGTCGCGGCCGCGGCGGCGGGACTGCTGGGCCGGGCCGTCGAGGGGCTCACCCCGATGGCGCCGACGATCCACGCACTGCACGGCCCGCAGGCCCCGCTCCCCGCGATCCACCTGATGGTCGCCCTCGTCTGCGGGATCGCGGCAAGCACCCTTCTCGGGCTGGCGGTGGCGGGCGGACACATCCTGCGCCAGCGGGCGAGCCGGACACGCTGAGCGATCGCCCCCGGCACCTCGAACAACCCTAACGTCGTGTCCCGCAAGTCCTTGCACGGCTGTCGCTTTTTTTGACAAACCGGATCCTGTTCACTATATTCGCCGTGACGCGAAACGGCGTCCCGCCCATCCGGTCCCTCCTCGCGAAGACGGTCGCCCGGGGGACCCCGGAGCGTCGCGGTCGCCGTGGTCCGGTCGCCGGCGGCCCCGACGACGCGACCGATACCCTATTCAGGAGGTGCCCCCGCGATGTCCACCGGCGCCGAGATGATCTCCCTGCTGTCCGAACGGCAAGATCTCCAGAACTTCCGCGACACCCACTGGCGCGGCTCCTTCCGGGAGTACCTGGAGATCGTGCGCCAGGATCCGCGCGTGCTGCGGTCGGCCTTCGAACGCATCTACGACATGATCCTGGGCCAAGGCACCCGGGAGTACCAGGACAACAAGAAGAAGATGGTGCACTACAACTTCTTCGACGACCCCGAGGGAAACGGACGCGACGCGGTCTACGGCCTCGACATCTCGCTGATGAAGCTGGTGAACATCTTCAAGTCGGCGGCGCATCGCTACGGAACCGAGAAGCGCGTCCTGCTGCTGCACGGTCCCGTCGGCTCGGCGAAGAGCACCATCGTGAGGCTCCTGAAGCGCGGGGTGGAGGCCTACTCCCGCACTCCCGAGGGCGCGCTCTACACCTTCGCCTGGAAGCTCGATCACGGCGGCGGCGAGGATGGCCTCGAGCCGGAGGAGGTGCCCTGCCCGATGCACGAGGAGCCGCTGCACCTGATTCCCGAGGAGCTACGCGATGGCGCCGTCGGGATGCTGCGGGACGGTGCGCCGCAGGACCTGGTCTCCTACCTCCGGGTCGAGGGCGACCTCTGTCCCGCCTGCCGCCAGTATTACCGGGAGCTGAACCTGAAGTACTCCGGGGACTGGACGAAGATCCTCGAGCACGTCGTCGTCTACCGGCTGATCCTGAGCGAGAAGGACCGGATCGGCATCGGCACGTTCCAGCCCAAGGACGAGAAAAACCAGGACTCGACGGAGCTGACCGGGGACATCAACTACCGGAAGATCGCCCACTACGGCTCCGACTCGGACCCCCGGGCATTCAACTTCGACGGGGAGTTCAACGTCGCGAACCGGGGCCTGATCGAGTTCATCGAGGTCCTCAAGCTGGACGTGGCCTTCCTGTACGACCTGCTGGGGGCGAGCCAGGAGCACAAGATCAAGCCGAAGAAGTTCGCCCAGACCGACATCGACGAGGTCATCATCGGCCACACGAACGAGCCCGAGTACAAGAAGCTCTCCAGTAACGAGTTCATGGAGGCGCTCCGGGATCGGACGGTGAAGATCGACATCCCCTACATCACGAAGCTCGACCAGGAGATCCAGATCTACCAGAAGGACTACAACGCCGAGCGCATCCGCGGGAAGCACATCGCACCCCACACCATCGAGATGGCCGCCATGTGGGCGATCCTCACCCGGCTCGAGGAGCCGAAGAAGCACGACCTCACCCTGCTGCAGAAGCTCAAGCTCTACAATGGCAAGAGCTTGCCGGGATTCACCGAGGACAACGTCCGGGAGCTTCGCAAGGAGGCACCGCGCGAGGGTCTCACGGGGATCTCGCCACGCTACATCCAGGACAAGGTCTCGAACGCGCTGGTCTCGGACAAGGGCGAGGGTTGCATCAATCCCTTCATGGTGCTCAACGAGCTCGAGTCGGGGCTGCGCCACCACTCCCTGGTGACCGACGAGGAAACCCGCAAGCGGTTCCGGGACCTTCTCACGGTGGTGAAGCAGGAGTACGAGGATACGACGAAGAACGAGGTCCAGCGCGCCATCTGCGCCGACGAGAACCTCATCGCGCGTCTCTGCTCGAACTACATCGACAACGTCAAGGCCTACACGCAGAAGGAAAAGGTCCGCAACAAGTACACCGGCCAGGACGAGGAGCCGGACGAGCGGCTGATGCGGTCCATCGAGGAGAAGATCGATATCCCGGAGAACCGCAAGGACGACTTCCGGCGGGAGATCATGAACTACATCGGCGCGCTGGCGCTGGAGGGGAAGCAGTTCGACTACCGCACGAACGAGCGGCTTCACAAGGCCCTGGAGCTGAAGATCTTCGAGGACCAGAAGGACTCGATCAAGCTGACCAGCCTGGTCTCGAACGTAGTGGACAAGGAGACGCAGGAGAAGATCGACGTGGTCAAGTCCCGCCTCATCAAGGACTACGGCTACTGCGACGTGTGCGCGACGGACGTGCTGAACTACATCGCGAGTATCTTCGCCCGCGGAGACTCCAAGAGCTAGCCCACGGACCCGTCAGCCCCGGGGGCCCTCTCCCGCCATCGCTGGAGCCGGAACATCATGTCGCAGCGCATCGACCAGGACGCGAACCGCTTCAAGCAGATCGTACGGGGAAAGGTGAAATCCCACCTCCGGCGGTTCATGCAGCGGGGCGAGATGATCGGGCGCCAGGGGAAGGACCTGGTCAGCATTCCCATCCCGCAGATCGATCTGCCGCACTTCGTCCTGGACCCCAACCAGAGGCACGGCGTGGGCCAGGGGGAAGGCGAGATCGGCGAGGTCGTGGGATCCGGCGACGGGGAGCAAGGGGACGGCGCGGGAACGGCGGGGAACGCCCCCGGGGAACACCTCCTGGAGGTGGATATCACCCTGGAGGAGCTGGCGGACATCCTCGGCGAGGAGCTCGAGCTCCCCAACATCCAGGACCGGGGACGGAAGAACGTCGAGTCCACCGCCACCCGCTACTCCGGGATCGCGAACGTCGGCCCCGAGGGCATGCGGCACTTCAAGCGGACGTACCGCGAGGCGCTGAAGCGTCAGATCGCCGCCGGCGAGTACAACCCCGCCCGTCCCGTCATCGTGCCGATCCGGCGGGACCTCCGGTACCGCACCTGGAAGGAACAGCAGCTTCCCGCCGCGAACGCGGTCATCGTGTACATGATGGACGTGAGCGGCTCCATGGGGGACGAGCAGAAGGAGATCGTCCGCATCGAGTCGTTCTGGATCGACACCTGGCTTCGCCGCCAGTACGAGGGTGTCGAGGTCCGCTACATCGTCCACGACGCCGAGGCCCGGCTCGTGGACCAGGACACCTTCTATCACACGCGGGAGAGCGGCGGGACGGTGATCTCTTCGGCCTACAAGCTGTGCTCCGCGCTGCTGGAGCGCCATTACCCGGCCGCCGACTGGAACATCTACCTGTTCCACTTCTCCGACGGGGATAACTGGTCCCAGGGGGACACCGAGGAGTGCGTGCAGCTCCTCCGCGATTCGCTGCTCCCGATGGCGAACCTGTTCTGCTACGGTCAGGTCGAGAGCCCGTACGGCACCGGCCAGTTCCTCGTGGACCTGAAGGAGGCCATGGGGAATGACGAGACCGTCGTCCTGTCCCAGATCGAGAACAGGGACGCGATCTACCGTTCCATCAAGGAGTTTCTGGGGCGCGGCCGCTGAGCCCGTCTCCGACCCCGCCATGAGCCTGCCACCGGAACTCGAACAGGTCCGCAAGGACGTCCGCGCCCACGCGATCGACTTCGGACTCGACTTCTTCGAGGTCATCTTCGAGGTGCTCACTTACGAGCAGATGAACGCGGTGGCCTCGTACGGAGGGTTTCCGACCCGGTACCCCCACTGGCGCTTCGGGATGGAATACGAGCGGATGAGCCGCTCCTACGCGTACGGGCTGCACAAGATCTACGAGATGGTGATCAACAACAACCCGAGCTACGCGTACCTGCTGGAGTCCAACCCCCTGGTGGACCAGAAGCTGGTGATGGCCCACGTCTACGGACACAGCGACTTCTTCAAGAACAACCTCTGGTTCGCGCACACGAATCGGAAGATGATGGACCAGATGGCGAACCATGCGACCCGTGTCCGCCGACTGATCGACCGCCATGGGCTGGAGAAGGTCGAGAACCTCATCGACTCCTGCCTCTCCCTCGAGAACCTGATCGACCCGCACTCCGTGCAGATCCGGCGGGAGGCGGCACCGCAGGAGCCTCCAGCGGAGGGGCAGCCCGAGCCCGCGGCATGGGCGACGTCCAAGGAATACATGCAGGACTTCATCCATCCGCCCGAGCTGACGGCGGAGCGTAGCCGGAAGCGGAAGGAGGAGGAGGAGCAGTCCCGAAAGCGCTTTCCCGCACAGCCTCTCCGGGACGTGCTGAAGTTCATGATCGACCATGCACCGCTGGAGCCCTGGGAGCGGGAGATCGTCGGCATCATCCGCGACGAGGCGTACTACTTCGCGCCACAGGCCCAGACGAAGATCATGAACGAGGGGTGGGCGGCGTACTGGCATTCCCGGATCATGACCGAGCGAGCGCTCACCGATTCGGAGATCATCGACTACGCCGACCACCACTCCGGCACCCTCGGGGGCGGCAGCCGCAAGCTCAATCCGTACAAGCTCGGTATCGAGCTGTTCCGGGACATCGAGGACCGGTGGGACCGGGGACGGTTCGGAAAGGACTACGACGACTGCGACGACGTACGCGAGAAGCAGAACTGGGACCTGAAGCTCGGCCTGGGCCGGGAGAAGATCTTCGAGGTGCGGAAGATCTACAACGACGTCACGTTCATCGATCACTTCCTCACTGCGGACTTCTGCCGCCGCCACAGGATGTTCACCTTCGCGTTCAACCAGAAGACCGGCGCCTACCACATCGCGGCCCGCCAGTTCGAGGAGGTGAAGCGCCAGCTGCTCTTCCAGCTGACGAACGCGGGCCAGCCGTTCATCTACGTCGAGGACGGAAACTACAAGAACCGCGCCGAGCTCCTCCTGCACCACCGCCACGAGGGGATCGAGCTGAAGTACGACTACGCCCGCGAGACGCTGCGGCACCTGTTCACGCTCTGGAAGCGCCCCGTCAACCTGGAGACCGTGTTCGGCGACAGCCGTCACATCCTGCGGTTCGACGGCGAGACGCTGTCGGACTCGGAGGCGGGCGAGGTCTCCGGCGCCGACCCCACCGAATCCCCCGCGTCCTGACCCCCTCCCCCGGTCCCACGAAAGGGGGTTGACATCCGCCCCGCACTTATCTACCCTTATATCCGGATATACGGATATAACGTGCTCGAAACCACCACCACGCTGGACGTATTCGACCGCCTGACGGCCCTCGCGGAGCCCGTCCGGGCCCGGATCCTTCTCCTCCTGGAGGCCCAGGAGCTGACCGTCTCGGAGCTCCGGGAGGTCCTCCAGGCTCCCCAGTCCACCGTCAGCCGGCACCTCAAGGCCCTCGCGGACGGTGGGTGGGTGGCCTCGCGGCCCGAGGGCACCCGACGGTACTACCGCGTCGACCGGGACCGCCTCGAGGCCCCCATCCGTCGTCTGTGGATGGCGGTCCGCGAGCAGGTCGCCGCCGCCGCCGGTACGGTGCAGGACCGGGCACGGCTGGCGCCGGTGCTGGCACGGCGCCGGAGCCGGTCTGCCGCGTTCTTCTCCAGCGAGGCCGGCGACTGGGACCGGATGCGGGACGAGCTGTTCGGGCCGGGGTTCTTCCTGCAGGCCTTGCCGGGCCTCCTGGACCCGGGCTGGGTCGTCGGAGACCTGGGATGCGGGAGCGGGGCGGTCGCGGCGGCCCTCGCCCCCTTCGTGGGCCGGGTGATCGCCGTGGACGGCGCCGAGGAGATGCTCCGGGAGGCCCGCGCCCGGCTGCGCCCGCACATCAACGTCGAGGTGCTGCACGGAGAGCTGGAGGCTCTCCCGGTGGACGACGGTGCCCTGGACGCGGCAGTGCTGGCGCTGGTGCTTCACCACGTGCCGGAGCCGGCCCGAGCGCTCCGGGAAGTGGCCCGGGTCCTCCGCGGCGACGGGCGGCTCCTGATCGTGGACATGCGCCCCCATGATCGGGAGGACCTGGCAGCCCGGATGGGGCACGTGTGGCTCGGTTTCACCGAGGAGGCCCTGCGTGGATACCTCCTCGAGGCAGGTTTCGAAGCGGTCCGGCTCGCGCCGCTGCCGGTCAATCCGGCGGCGCGTGGACCCGCCTTGATCGCCGCTGCCGCGCGCCGGCAGCAGAACACCGCAACCAGGTGACCCTGAGTACAGGGTCCGGGAGGAGAATCGGATGACCACTGTCGTCGATGCGAACACCCACCCCTTCGAGCTCGCCCGCGAGGCCGGACGCGAGCCCTTCAAGGTCAAGGACCTCGGGCTGCACGAGCTGGGCCGCAAGGAGATACGCCTCGCGGAGCACGAGATGCCCGGGCTGATGTCCATCCGGGAGAAGTACCGGACCTCCCGTCCCCTGAGCGGGGTGAAGGTCATGGGCAGCCTGCACATGACGGTGCAGACCGCCGTGCTCATCGAGACGCTGGTGGACCTCGGCGCCGATGTGCGCTGGGTCTCGTGCAACATCTTCTCCACCCAGGACCCCGCGGCGGCGGCGGTGGCGGTCGGCCGGCCGGAGACCGGCGGGACGCCGGACCGCCCGCGGGGAGTCCCCGTGTTCGCCTGGAAGGGGGAGACCCTCGAGGAGTACTGGTGGTGCACGAATGAGGCGCTGGCGTGGCCCGACGGGTCGGGGCCCGACCAGATCGTCGACGACGGCGGGGACGCGACCCTGCTGGTGGTCAAGGGGGCCGAGTTCGAGAAGGCGGGCAGCGTGCCGGCCTTCGACCCGGACAAGGACCCCGAGGAGTGGGGCGTCATCCTCGACCTCCTGCGGCGCGAGATGGAGCGCGACCGGGGACGCTGGACCCGGGTCCAGGAGGGCATCCGGGGGGTGTCGGAGGAGACGACCACGGGGGTCAACCGGCTCTATCAGATGATGAAGAACGGGTCGCTCCCCTTCCCGGCGATCAACGTCAACGACTCGGTGACCAAGAGCAAGTTCGACAACATCTACGGCTGCCGCCATTCGCTCCCCGACGGCATCATGCGGGCCACCGACGTGATGCTCGGCGGCAAGGTCGCGGTGGTCGCGGGCTTCGGGGAGGTCGGCAAGGGCTGCGCGCAGGCCCTCCGGGGCCAGGGCTGCCGGGTCATCGTCACCGAGATCGACCCGATCTGCGCCCTCCAGGCCACGATGGAGGGCTATGAGGTCAAGACCCTGGAGGACGTGGTGGAGACCGCGGACCTCTTCGTCACCACCACGGGCAACTTCAAGATCATCACCGCCGAGCACATGGGCCGGATGAAGGACAAGGCCATCGTCGGCAACATCGGGCACTTCGACAACGAGATCGACATGGCGGGGCTCAAGAAGATCGAGGGGATCCGCAAGGTCAACATCAAGCCCCAGTTTGACGAGTGGGTCTTCCCCGACGGCCACAGCGTCCTGATCCTCGCCGAGGGGCGACTCCTGAACCTGGGGTGCGCCACCGGCCACCCGAGCTTCGTGATGTCGGCGTCGTTCACGAACCAGGTCCTGGCCCAGATCGAGCTGGCGACGAAGGGGTCCGAGTACCGGGACGAGGTCTACGTGCTGCCCAAGCACCTCGACGAGGAGGTGGCCCGCCTCCACCTGGATCATCTGGGAGTCCGGCTGACCCGGCTGACCCGGGAGCAGGCGGACTACCTGGGGGTGCCCGTGGAGGGACCCTACAAGCCCGACCACTACCGCTACTGATCGCCCGCGGGACCCGGGGCACGGCCCCGGGTCCCGCATCCTGCGTCGCGCGGGCGGCGCCGCCGGGTGGCCCCGGGCGCTGTGATAGGCTTCCGGCGTCCCTCAACGAGGACCCCGGCCCATGTCGCGACAGGTTGCGCAGGACTCCACGATCCTCGAGTCGACGGATCAGCTTCACGCCCATCTCCGGAGCGGGTTCAAGCCGCCCCGGGACTGGGGCACGGGGATCGAGTACGAGCGCATCGGCGTGTTCCGCGATTCCGGCGAGACCGTCCCGTACGCCGGCCAGGAGTCCATCCAGTCCGTCCTGCGCGATCTCGCGGATCGCCACGGCTGGACGGCGCTGTTCCAGGAAGGTCAACTGGTGGAGCTGCAGCGCGACGCCGCCGCCGTCTCCCTCGAGCCCGGCGCCCAGATGGAGTTCGCGGGCTCCGTCCACCGCGACCTGGAGGCGCTCCGGTGCGAGCTCTGCTCCTTCCTGCAGGATGCCGAGGAGGTTGCCGCGGGACACGGGATCTCCTTCCTGGGGATCGGGCTCAACCCCTTCACCCCGGTGGAGCGGATCGGCTGGATCCCGAAGTCCCGATACAAGATCATGTCCCGCCGTCTCGGGGCACGGGGCAAGCTGGCACACTACATGATGAAGGCGACCTCGGGACTCCAGGGGAACTTCGACTTCTCCTCGGAGGAAGATGCGGTGCAGAAGCTGCGCCTGGCCATGGGCGTCACGTCGGTCAGCACCGCACTGGCGGCGAACTCCCCTCTCTACGCCGGACGGCCGAACCGCTTCCGGTCGATGCGGGGCTTCATCTGGCTCGACACGGACCCCGACCGGTGCGGCCTCCTGGACCTCGCGTTCCACCCGGAGGAGGGCTACCAGCGCTACCTCGACTATGCCCTCTCCGTGCCCGTGCTGTTCGTGGTCCGGGACGGACGGTGGATCGACATGGAGGGATACACCTTCCGCCGCTTCCTGGCGGAGGGGCGGGAGGGCATCCGGCCGACCATGGCGGACTGGATCCTCCACCTGACCACCCTGTTTCCGGAGGTGCGCCTGAAGCACTACCTCGAGGTCCGCGGCATGGACTCGGTGGACGCCGGCCTCGCGGTGGCGCTGATGGCCTGGTGGAAGGGGCTGCTCTACTCGAAGGCCGCGTCGGAGGCCGCCTGGCAGGAGGTCGCCGACCTCAGCTGGTCGGAGCGCCAGCAGCTCCACCGCGATATCTGCACGTCCGGCCTGGGTGCCGTCGTGCGGGGACGGACGGTGGGACAGCTCGCCTCCCGGCTGACCACCATCGCCGCCGAAGGGCTTCGCCGGCTCCACGGCGAGGGACTGGCGGCGGACGAGACGGGGCTCCTGGATCCGATCCGCGAGATCGTCGCATCGCCGGCGCTCGCCCCGGCGGCCCGCCTGCTGTCGTCCTGGCAGGGCGCCTGGGCCGGCGACCGGAGCCGGCTCGTGGAGTACTGCAGCCGCATCACCCTCGGCTGCCGGGAGAGCCCCGGCGGTCCGGCTTGACCGTCCCCGGCGGCCCGCATATAATTCCGACGCACCGTCCGCGTCAAGCCCGAAACGTATGCAAGACAGTCACTTATCGGGCCTCCGGTGCCCGTGCAGGGGTCCCGCCGACCCCGCCGGAGCGTCGCGCAGGGCCCCGGAGAGGTACCGCAGGCCGACGATGACCAGCCCCCCCTTCGCCCGCCGCATCCGAGGTCTCGTGCAGTCGGACATCCGCCGCATGTCGCGGGAATGTGCCGCCGTCGACGGGATCAACCTCGGTCAGGGGATCTGCGACCAGCCGGTGGAGGAGGTGATCAAGCGGGCCACCATCGAGGCCATCGAGGCGGACCGGTCCACGTACTCCCCCTTCGAGGGCATCCCGGAGCTCCGCCGCAAGATCGCCGGGAAGATGCTCGCCTACAACGGCATCGACTGCGATCCGGAGACGGAGGTCCTGGTGAACGTGGGCTCCACCGGGTCCTTCGTCATCGCCTGCCTGGCGCTGCTGGAGCCCGGGGACGAGGTGGTCCTGTTCACGCCGTTCTACGGCTACCACCGGAACATCCTGGCCCTGTGCGAGGCCCGCATCCGCTTCGTGGAGACCCGGCCGCCGGACTGGTCCCTGGACGACGAGGAGCTCGCGGCGGCGTTCAGCGATCGCACGAAGCTCGTGATCGTCAACACCCCTGCGAACCCGAGCGGCAAGGTCTTCCGCCGCGGGGAGCTGGAGCGGATCGCGGAGATGTGCGTGCGTCACGATGCCTACGCGGTGACCGACGAGATCTACGAGTACATTCTCTACGGGGACGCCCGCCACGTCAGCCTCGGCTCCCTGTCCGGGATGCGGGATCGGACCATCACGATCTCGGGCCTGTCGAAGACCTACAGCATGACCGGCTGGCGTCTGGGATACGCGGTCTGCAACGCGGTCCTGGCCGAACGGCTGGGCGTTCTGAACGACCTGCTGTACATCTGCGCCCCCACACCCCTGCAGCACGGCGTGGTGCCGGCGTTCGATCTCCCGGAAGAATACTACCGGGACATGAAGGCGGACTACGCCCGCAAGCTGGAACGGCTGGCGGCGGCCTGCCGCGACATCGGGATGGAGCCGCTGATGCCGCAGGGGGCCTACTATCTCCTGGCGGACCTCGGCCGCTTCCCGGCGGATGACGGTCAGGAGGCCGCCCGGCTGCTGATCCAGCGGGCCCGAGTGGCCGCGGTCCCGGGCGCGTCGTTCTACCCGGACGCGGAGGCAGGACGCCGCCGGATCCGGTTCTGCTTCGCCAAGACCGACGAGGACCTGCAGGAGGCCTGCAACCGGATGCGGGACGCGTTCGGATGAGTCGGTTCCCTCCCCTCTTCCTGGGGATGCTGGCGGCGCTGACCCTGTCCCTCGGCGCCGAGGAGCCCCCCATCTCGCAGATCGAGGCACAGCCGCAGCGGCCGACGCGGTCCCGGAACGCCCAAACGACGCCGGCGGGCACGGTGCAGCTCGAGACCGGAGTCGGTGTGGACCGCCATGACCTGACCACCGACCTGACCTTCCGCTTCGGCCTGACCCGGAAGCTCGACGTGTCCGTGGAGGCCGTCCCCTACCTCCGTCTGGACTTCGACGGCAATCCGCGATCCGGGCTCGGGGACACGGTCCTGGACACCAAGTTCCGCTTCTTCGACAGCCGCGAGGGCTCCTCGGCGGTCGAGGCGTTCGTGAAGCTCCCCACCGCGGACAAGGACAAGGCGCTGGGCACCGGCGACACGGATGCCGGCTTCCGGTTCATCGCCTCCCGGAACTGGCGGAAGGACAAGTTCGACTTCAACCTCGGGGGCGAGTTCGCCGGGGTGCCCGAGGTGGCCTCCAACGAGGCGCAGTGGACCCTCGTGCTCACCTGGTGGCGCAGCGTCGGCGACCGGCTCTCCTTCTTCGGGGAGGGCTTCCTGCAGTTCCTGCCCGCCGCGGACCGGGAGGACGTCACCACGGACTGGGGCATCTCGTACCGCTTCAACCCCTCCTTCGCGCTGGACGCCGCGGTCTATCTCGGCCTCACCGACGACGCCCCCGACTACGAGGTGACCGTCGGGATTACGAAGATCCTCGGGAGGACCTTCACGCCCCGCTCCACCCGGGGCTCCCGCTGACCCACAGGCAGGGTTCTTCCGGCCGAGAAGTCTGGTGCCGTCTGCCGCTGGGTCTTGCGCGGCGAGTCCAAGGTGCGCCGAGGAGTCGATGCCCCATGCCCCCAGTTCGGGGGCCTGCGCATCGGCGACGAGACGCAACGCGGGAATCACCCGCAACCCCCAGCGGCCCTTCGGGTTGCGGCGGCATGGGCCCGTCTTCTTCGTTCCCGCTCCTCCCCGATGCACCGACCCCGAACAGGGGCATTGGGCATCACCTTCGTCGTGGCGCCTCGAACCCGGGCCCATGGCGCTCGCAACGGACGGCCCCAGACTTTTCGGCCGGACCTCTAGTCCAGGCCCAGCGCCTTGATCTTCCGGTGCAGGTGGCTGCGCTCCAGGCCCAGGGCTCGGGCCGTGCGCGTGACGTTGAAGTCGTGCTCCACTAGCCTTCGATGGATGAACTGGCGCTCGAAGATCTCGCGGGCTTCCCGCAGGCCGCGGCCCGTGGCCATCGGGTCCTCGTCGGGCCCGACACCGCCGAGCGCCGGCGGCAGGTCCTCCGGCCCGACCTGTTCCCCCCGGGCGGTGATCACGAGCCGCTCCGCCAGGTTTCGCAGCTCCCGGACGTTCCCCGGCCACCCGTAGGCGCGCAGCGCGTCCAGCGACCGCGGATCGACTCTTAGCGGCCCGCGGCCGTAGTGGGCCAGCAGCTCCGAGAGAAAGTGCTCCAGGAGCGGCTCGAGATC
>JASFRI010000082.1:0-12643 GCA_050115015.1 Acidobacteriota bacterium | reverse complement strand
TGCGTTCCAGGAGCGCGTCCCGGTGGGTCGCACCGTGGACCGAGAGGCGCACCTGTCCGACCTCGCGCGGATCGAGACGGACCGGATCGACCTCGACGTGGACCGCGTCCCCCTCGCGGCGGAGCTCGCCCGTGACGACGAACTTCCTGCCGGGCTCGTCGAGGTAGCGGGGGGCGGGGCAGCCGGCGTAACAGCCGATGACGCGGCCCCGGGACTCCACGGTCCCGAAGGAGTGATAGTGGCCGATGGCCGCGTAGTGGAATCCCTGGGCGGCGAGCTCGGCGTCGGAGAAAGGCAGGGTGACCATCTTCCCCGAGGGCGCGAAGTGATCCCGCGAACCGTGGAACACCAGCAGCTGGAAGGACGCTCCCTGCCGGGGAAGCGGTGCCGCGAGGAGGCGCTCGTCCAGCGGGCGGTTGCGATCGTGGCCCATCGCCGTGAACGACACGTCCGGCAGCGCCGGGTGCCGGAAGGCCGTGAAGCGCGTCTCGGAGACGATGCGAACGTGGGCCGGCCACGGTGGCAGCCCGTGCGAGGCGCGCAGCTCGCCGCAGTAGGGGCTGGCCAGGGAGTAGTGGTCGTGGTTGCCGGGGGTCAGGATCACCGGGATCTCGGGGAACGCGGCCAGGCTGTCGATGACGAAGTTCACCGTATCGGTGGAGATGCTCTCGTCGTCGAACAGGTCCCCGGGGATCAGCAGGACGTGGGCATTCCGCTCCCGGGCCAGCTCCAGGGCCCGGAGGAACACCTCGCGTAGCTCGCGGCGGCGCCGGGCCGCCCGGGCCGGCGGCAGGCGCAGCCGGCCCCCGGTGAGGGTCGAGTCGAGGTGGACGTCGGAGATCTGGACGAATCGCAGGCGGGTCATGGGACGGCGCCGATTATATACCGGGGCCGGCCGGGGCGCCGACCCTTCTCAGTCGGGAGGGTGCCCCAGCATCCGGGTGAGCGCGTCCCGCAGGCCCGGCTGCTCGCGGTCCAGCTCGTAGGATGCGAGCAGCTCGGCCGTCGCCTCCTCCTTCATGCCGGAGCGGCGGTACACCTCGGCCAGCAGGTTGTGGAGCTGCACCGTGTCCAGGGAGCCGGCGGCCGCCTCCAGGGCCTCCCGGGCGGCGGGGAGGTCCCCGCGGGACAGTTCCGCCAGCCCGAGGTTCTGGAGCAGATCCGGATCCCCCGGAGCGGTCTCCAGGGCCTCCCGGTAGGTCCGGGCCGCCTCGTCGGGATCCCCGCGGCGCTGGTAGACGCCCCCGAGGTTCATCAGTGTCCCCTCGTCCGCGGGGGCGAGTTCCCGGGCCTGCTCGAGCCAGCGCACCGCGTCGTCATGGCGCCCGAGGGCCAAGTAGTTCAGGGCCATCCAGTTCAGCACCTTGATGGAGGTCGGGTTCGCCTCGTGCGCCGCTCCCAGCAGCTGCTCGAGCTGGAAACTGCGCCCCTGGTCGCGGAGCATCACGAAGAGGCGGCCGAGCGGGTCCTCGGCACCCGGCTCGACCTCCAGCGCCTGCAGATAGAGCTTCTCGGCGGCCGCCAGGTCCTCGGCGGCCTCGTAGAGCAGACCGCGGGCCGTCAGGAGATGCCAGTCGTCCGGGCGCTGGGCCAGCGCCCCCTTGATGAGGCCGAGCCGCTCCTCCGGGTTACCGTGCACGAGTGCGTCCTCGGCGAGCAGCACGTACAGGTCCCGGTCGGCGGGTTGCAGGTCGAGGTCGCGGATCACCATCCCGATCCGGCGTCCCGCCTCGGCGACCGCGGCCGTGGCCAGCGGCTCGAGCCCCGGACGGAGAAAGTCGGTCGCGTCGTAGGTCGACCCCCAGGTCTCCAAACCTGCCTGGATCCCGCGGGCCGCGCTCTCCATCGGCTCCAGGCCGCCGCGATCGCCGAGCGCCGCGTCGAACTCGCGCGGGGCGAGTGCCACCCGGGCCGTGAAGGGGAGGCGCACCGTGAAGCCGTCCCGGGTCGGGATCGACGCGACCCCCTGCACGTCCTGCTCCCGGGAGGGGATGCTGTCCAGGCTCTCCCGCAGCGGGTTGACCAGGACGATCCCCGAGGGGACGCGGCGGACGCCGCCGGCGGAGCGAACGACGCCGAGGTGGCCCGCGGGGACGTAGCGCACCACGCTGGCCCCGGCCCCCAGGGCCAGGAGGACGAGGACGGCGATCAGCAGCAGGCGGCTTCGGGGCATCGGCATCTCGGTCTCGCGGGCGGGGATTCTATCATCGGCGCCACCGCGGATCAGGGAGCGCCCCGCCGGAAAAGGTAGGTCGCGCCCGCCCGGATCTCGAGGTCCGGCGCGCCGTCGCTGACCCCGGCGGCCACCGCGGCGTCGAGGCGCCAGGCCCCGTACCCGCGCCGGAGTCCGGCGCGCAGCATCACGAGGGCCGGAAAGCCGTCGCCGGCGGACCGTCCCGCGATCTCGCCGCCGATGGACAGGCGGTCTCCGGGCCGCCACCAGTAGGCGACGCCGTAGCGCAGCAGGTCCTGCTGGAAGTTCTCCCGGGTCGGCGCCCCGAGGATGTCCACCCCGAGGTTGACGTCGATACGGCCGCGGCCCGGGCGCGCGGTGAACAGGCCGAGAAGCTCCACGTCCGCCTCGTCGGTGCCGATCCCGGCATCGTCGGAGGCGACCGGGATCTTCAGGCCCGCCTGCGCGGCCCAGCTCACGCGGCCCGACGCCGGGCCGATGCGGACCTTGGTCCGCACCCACCAGTCGCCCGCGTCGTGCACGGTCCCGTCGCCGGGCGTGTCGAAGACCGTCCAGACGTCGCCGAGCACCCGGATCTCCCCCCACGCGCCGAGCCCGGTGCGCAGGCCCAGCCGCGGCAGCACCAGGGAACTCGCGTCCTCCTCCGGGACCAGGGCCCGATGGGCGCCTTCCGACGCCGCGAGGCCGACCTCCACCCGCACCTCGCCGGGGGGGAGCAGGGCCGCGGTCTCCGTATCCAGCGGGGTGTAGCCCTCGGCGCGGGCGCCGGGAAGCAGGAGGATCGTGGTCAGCGCGATCACCGCGGCGGCCAGGGGCCCGGAGGGCCTTCCCTTTCCCCCGGCGCTTCCATACCATCCCAGCCATGCCCGGACCCGTCCCATCCCGTCCCTCCCCGCGGCGCGCGAGCGCCGGCGTCATTCTTACATGCGCACTGGCCGTGGCCGCAGCCCCCGCCACCGCCCGGAAGCCCCGCCTCGACGAGCTGGTCGATCGGATCCAGGCGGCCTACGACGGCCTCGATTCCCTGCAGGCGGATTTCGCCCAGCGCCTGGAGTCGGTGGCGCTGGGGGCGCCCCAGGAGGAATCGGGGCGTCTGTTCCTGCAGCGGCCGGGACGGATGCGCTGGGAGTACGTGGAGCCGGAGGAGAAACTGGCCGTGGTGGACGGGGAGCGGAGCTGGCTCTACATCCCGGCGGAGAACCAGGCGATCCTCGGCACGATGGCCGAGGTGACGGATAGTGGCGCTGCCGGGCTGCTGCTGGCGGGCCGTGTGGATCTGCGCCGCGACTTCCGGATCGAGCCGCTCGACGACCCGGACGAGCCGGGACTGGCCTCCCTGCGCCTGGTCCCGCGGGAGCCGACGGAGGAGTTCGCCTCCATCGACCTGACCGTCGGCCTGGAGGATCTCCTCCCGGTGCGCATCGTGGTGCGCGGCCAGCTGGGAGACGTCATGGAGTACCGGCTGCGCAACGTGCGGACGGGCGTGCCCCTGGACCCGGACCTGTTCCGGTTCGAGCCCCCCCCGGGGGTGGATCTCGTCCTGGCGGAGTGAGTTCTTGCCCCTGGAAGCGGGCGGGTGGTAATCTGAACCGTCCTGGAGCGCCTGACGCAGCCTGATGCCGAGAAAGATCCCGATCCTCTTGCTGGTCCTCGCGGTCGCGGGGACGGTGCTCGCGGCGCCGGCCCCCCGGCTGGAGATCCGCGGACGCATCGTCGACGCCTCGGGCGACGGCGTGGCCGACGTGGCCGTGCGCTTCCTGCAGGCGCGGCGCGATTTCCAGGTGCTGACCTGGGAGTACGCGGATCAGATCGAGCAGGCGCTGGTGGCGCGGACGGACGAGCATGGCTTCTACGAGGCGACGCTGGCGCCGGACCCGGAGTACCGGTTCTTCTGGCTCCGGTTCTACGATCCCGAGACCTTCGACGCGGTCCGCTACGCCCTGCCGCCGGACCTGGACATCACCGACCAGGTGCGCTCCGGGCGTCCGGTGATCCGGACGGTGGAGCTGCAGGACGACCCGCGCTGGCCGGAGGTCCAGGCCTGGCTCGAGCGCCTGGGGCCGGACTCGCCCCGCGGGAAGATCGTGCGGCGGCTGGGCATCCCGGATCGCCGGGAGCAGGCGGATGGCGTCGAGAGCTTCTGGTACCAGAGCGCCTCCGCGGTGTATCGCTTCCGGGACGGGCAGTTCATCGGCCAGGAGGCCTGGGCGGGCCCCGAGGCGCCGGAGGCCGCGGGGTCATGAGCAAGGGGGGGGCCGCGAAGGCGCGGCTGGAGGGAGAGGGAAGCCGTCCGGCATCCGAGACGGGGGCCGCGCTGGCGCGCATCCTCGACCTCGTGGGCGACCGGATGCTCGCGGTGGAGCGCGAGTTCGACTCTTACCTGCGTTCCGACATCCCGCTGATCGCGGAGATCGGCCGGTACCTGGCGGAGAGCGGCGGCAAGCGCATCCGTCCGGCCCTCCTGCTGCTCGCCGCCCGCCTTGGGAAGCCGCGGGACGAGCGGGACGTCCTCTACGCCTCGGTCTTCGAGCTCATCCATACCGCCACCCTGGTTCACGATGACGTGATCGACCAGGCCGGGACGCGGCGGGGCCGGAGCAGCGTGAACCATCGCTGGGGAAACCACATCACGGTGTTGCTCGGCGACTACCTCTACATCAAGTCGATGAACATGGCGCTCTCCGCCGACGACCTCCAGGTGGTGAAGATCCTCGCCGACATCACGCAGAAGATGATCGAGGGGGAGCTGATCCAGGCGGACGCGACCGGGCGCCTGGACGTGCCCCTGGAGGATTACCTGGACGTCGTGCGTCGCAAGACCGCCTACCTGTTCTCCGGGTGCTGCCGGGTCGGATCGCTGGTGGGGGGCGGCGACGTGGACGCACAGGAGGCGCTGGCAGGCTTCGGCCTCGACCTCGGGATGGCGTTCCAGATCACCGACGACATCCTGGATCTCACCGCCAGCCCCGACGTGCTCGGCAAGCCGGCGGCGAGCGATCTCCGCGAGGGAAAGGTAACGCTGCCCCTGATCTACCTGCTTCGCCGGGGGGAGCGGCGCCACCGGCAGATGGTGACCGCGGTGCTGGAGGACGGCGCCTTCGACCGGGTGGATGCCGACGAGCTGCGGTCCGAGCTGGATCGGTCCGGGGCGCTCGACGAGGCCCGGACCCTCGCCGGCACCTTCGCCCGGCAGGCGGGGGAGCGGCTGGAGCGCTTCCCGCCGTCGCCGGTGCGGGACGTCCTCCGGGAGCTGCCCGGGTTCGTGCTCCGCCGGGAGCGCTGAGACCCTACATCTGGGGCCTCGGGGGCTGCAAGCCCCCGTATGTTGGCGTTTTCCGTTGTGGCGGGGGAGGCCCTGTGTTACAGTTAGGCGGCCCCTCGCGCCCGCCGCCCGGCGGCCCCGGCTCGAAGGAACTTCGAGAGGGGCTAGACCGCCAGTCGAAAGGCCCCGCGCCCCGGCGCGGCACAGGAGACCCCGGTGTACCGCCTTCAGAAGATGGTCATCCACGGGTTCAAGTCATTCTACGAGAGGACGGAGGTGGTCCTCCCCGAGCGGACGACCGCGGTGGTGGGGCCGAACGGCTGCGGCAAGAGCAACATCAGCGACGCGATCCACTGGGTGCTCGGGGAGCAGCGGGTGCGCACGCTGCGCGGCGAGAAGATGCAGGACGTCATCTTCAACGGCTCCGAGCGCCGCAAGCCCCTGGGGATGGCCGAGGTCTCCCTGCACCTCCTCCGCGACGGGGAGCCGCTGCCGCCGACCCACCTCCATGATCCTGATCCGGGCACCGCCGTGCTCGACGCCGGCGGGGACGCGGCCGGGGTGCCGCGGAACGGTGGCGGCGTCGAGGCGTCGGGGGACGCCGGGGGATGCGAGGCGCCCACCAACGGCGACGGCGCTGCGGTGCCGGGAAACGGCGAGGGAAACGTGGCGTCCCGGGACGGCGACGGGCCCGCGGCGGCCGGAGGCGCGCGCGGCGCCCGGCCGGCGATCCTCGACGGTGCCTGGCCGGATTCGATCCGGATCACCCGCCGCCTGTTCCGCGACGGCCAGAGCGAGTACCTGATCGACGGCGCCCGCTGCCGCCTACGGGACGTCCGGGACGTGCTGCTGCGCCTCTCGGTCGGCAGCGGCGCCTCCTGCATCATCGAGCAGGGAAAGGTCGAGCAGATCGTCGCCAGCAAGCCCCGGGACCGCCGGCTACTGATCGAGGAGGCGGCGGGCGTGGCGGGCTTCAAGGCCAAGAAACGCGAGGCCACTCTCAAGCTCGAGGCGACCGAGGCGAACCTGCTCCGGATCGAGGACATCGTCGGCGAGGTCCGACGGCAGATCAACAGCATCAAGCGGCAGGCAGGCAAGGCGCGGCGCTACAAGCGGATGATGGAGGAGCGGCGGCGTCTGGAGCGCATCGCCTACTTCCACCGGAGCCGGGAGCTCGAAGGGCGGCTGGCGGAGCAAAGGCGTGCCCGCGCCACGGTGCAGGACGAGGAGACCGGCGTGTCGGGGCGGCTGGCCGAGGCCGGCGCCGATGCCGAGCGCCTGCGAGCGGAGGTGGAGGAGGCGGACCGGCGCCTCGGCGAGGCGCGCGAGGCCCTCCACGCCCTCGACCTGCAGATCGACCGGGAGGAGCGCGGCATCCAGGAGGCGCGCAAGCAGGCCGTCGAGCTGACCGCGGCCGCGGATGCGGCGGAGGCCGAGGCCGCCGGCATCGCCCAGCGCCTCGAGGAGATGGCGGAGACGCGACGGGGTCGCGAGGCCGCCGCGCTGGAGCTGGCGGAGAGGCTGCGCCGCCTGGCGACGCTGGCGGATGCGGGGGAGCGCGGCATCCGGGAGGCCCGGGCGGCGATCGCCGGCCGGGAGGCGTCCCTGGAGGCGCGGCGCCGCTCGCTGTTCGACCTGATCGACCGGACGTCGGAGCTGCGCAACCGGCTGGAGCGCCTGGAGGGGGACGGCCGGCGGGCGGCGGCGGCGGCGGAGAAGGCCGAGCGCGATGCCGCGGAGGCGGGGCAGGAGCGCGACCGCCTGGCGCTGGAGCTGGCCGAGCGCGATGCGGCGATCCGCGACGGCTCGCACCGTGCCGAGATGCTGGCCCGCGCCGGGGAGGACTGGGGGCGCCAGGCCGCGGTGGGCCAGGAGGAGCTGCAGATCACCGAGCGGGAGGCCGAGTCGGCCCGGCTGGAGCGCGGATCGCTGGCCGAGCGCCTGCAGGCGCTCGAGGCCCTCGATCGCGAGGGCTCGGCCCAGGGGCGAGCCGCCCGGGCCGCCGGCGAGGCCCACCAGGGTGTCGTCGCCGACTTCGTCCAGCCCGCCCGCGATCTGGAGGAGGCGGCGGAGATCTTCCTCGCGGACCTGCTCCCGGCGGTCGTGCTGCCGGACGCCGGCACGGCCCGCGGGGCGGTGGCGCGACTCGCCGAGGCGGCCGGGGGGCGCGGCTCCTTCCTCGTCCCTGGCCTGGGGACGCCTCCCGCCGTGCCGCTTCCGGAGGACCTGCGCGCCGACCCGCGGGTGCGGGGCCGGCTGGCCGATCTGCTGGGGGTGACCGGGGACGCCACGGCGGCGGTGCAGGCGGCGGCGGACGGTGCGGTGGTGGTGGAGGACCTTCCGGCGGCGCTGGAGCTGGCGAGCCGCCATCCGGGACGCGCATTCCTGGCCGCCACCGGAGAGGTGGTGCGCCCCGGAGGCCTGATCACCGCCGGCCGGTCGACGAACCCCACGGGCATCCTGCCGCTGCGGCGCCGCCTGGCGGAGACGCGGGAGTCGCTGGCCCGGGCCGAGCGGATCATCGCCGAGACCACGGTCCGGGCGCGAGCGCTCCGGGAGGGGATCGACGGGCACCGCGAGCAGTCGACGCGGGCGGCGGAGGAGCGCGCGGCGCTCGAGCTCTCCCTGGCGGAGCTGCGGGAGCGCCGCAAGGCCCTCGCCGAGGCCCATGAACGCCTGCACCGGGCGCACGGGGTGACCAGCGAGGAGGCCGAGCGGGAGCGGGCCTACGAGCGGGACGCGGCCGAGGAGGCCGGCCGGGCCCGGGAGGCGCTGGCCGGCGTGGACTCGGCCCGGGGGTCGGCGGAGGCCGCGATCCGAAAGGAGGCGGCGGCGGTGGAGCGGGGCCGCGAGGAGGCGGAGGTGGCCGCCCGGGAGCAGGCCGACCTGCGGTCGCGGCACGAGGTGGCCCGGGAGCGGCTGGAGGCGGCCGGCGCGGAGATGGTGGCGCTCCATCGCACGGTGGGCGAGCTGGAGGCCCGGGCGCGAAAGCTGCGGCAGGACGCCGCGGCGCGACGGGAGCGCCGGTCCGGCCTGGAGGACCTGGTGCGCCGCACCGAGATCAGCCTGAGCGCCAACGTCGAACGCCGGACGCAGGAGAAGGACCGGCTGGACGCCGAGGCGGCCTCGCTGCAGGGGCTGCGGGACCGCTCCCGGGAGCGGGCGGTGCAGGTGCGGGACCTCGGGGCGAGCCTCGAGGAGGTCCGGGCCCGGCGCATGAAGATCGAGGTGGCCCTGTCCCGCAGCGAGTCGGAACGCGAGTTCCTGGAACAGTCCTGTCGGAACGACCTCGATCAGTCGCTGGAGGAGGCGGCCGCCGCCCTGGAGGAGGGGGAGGCGGACCGCGCCCCGGAGGAGGTGCGCACGGCGCTGGAGGGAATCCGGGAAAAGATCGATCGTCTCGGACCCGTCAACGTCATGGCGGTGGAGGAGTACACCGAGCTCGAGGGGCGCTACGAGTTCCTCACCGGGCAGCAGCAGGACCTTCGCGACTCGGTCCGCTCGCTGAAGGACACCATCGCGCGCATGAACCGCCGATCGCGGGAGCGGTTCCAGGCGGCCTTCGGGGAGATCCGGACGAACTTCCAGGAGACGTTCCGGCTGCTGTTCGGCGGGGGGCGCGCCGATCTGCTCCTGGAGGAGGGCGTCGAGGACGCCATGGAGTCCGGGGTGGAGATCACGGCGCAGCCTCCCGGGAAGCGGCTGCAGCGCATCGCCCTGCTGTCCGGCGGCGAGAAGGCCCTCACGGCGATCGCCCTGCTGTTCGGGATCTTCCAGTACAGGCCGAGCCCGTTCTGCGTCCTCGACGAGGTGGACGCCCCGCTGGACGAGGCGAACGTAGGACGGTACGCGGAGATGCTCCGGCAGATGTCCGACGAGACCCAGTTCGTCGTCATCACCCACAACAAGCGCACCATGGAGCGCGCCGACGTCCTCTACGGCGTCACGATGCAGGAGCCGGGGGTCTCGACCCTGGTGTCGGTGCGCTTCCAGGACGACGGCCGGCTCGCCGCGGAGGACGGATCCCGGGAGGTCGTGCTGCAGCCGACCCCGGGCAACGGGGAGGGCCACGCCCCCGGACCCACTCCCTGACGGGCCGCAGCGGGACCTCGTGGCCCGCGCGGGGCCGTCCCCGAGGTGCCCGCCGGGGCATCCCGGCGGGCGTCCTTCCTCCCGCCGGTGCCCGGCTCCTCAGGGGAGGGTCGCGACGATGGCCCGCGCCGCGGCGGCGGGATCCGGGGCTCCGGTGATCGGCCGGCCGACCACGAGGTAGCTGGCGCCCGCCTCCACCGCCTCGCGGGGCGTCGCGACCCGGGCCTGGTCCCCGGCGTCGGCCCCGGGCGGCCGGACCCCCGGAGTGACCAGCAGGAAATCCCCGGGCAGCGAGCGCCGCAGCGCCGCGGCCTCCAGGGGGGAGCAGACGACCCCGTCGGCCCCCGCACCGGCCGCCATCCGCGCCAGGGCGTCGACCCGCTCGGCGGGCCGATCCCCCATCCCGATCTCCGCCAGCGACGAGGCGTCCAGGCTCGTGAGCACCGTCACCGCCAGCAGCCGGAGGCCGCCCCCGCCCCGGGCTGCCGCCGCCGCCTCGATCATCGCGCGACCGCCGGATGCGTGCAGTGTGGTCATGTCCACCCCGTAGCCCGACAGCACCCGCACCGTCCGGGCCACGGTGTTCGGGATGTCGTGGAGCTTCAGGTCGAGGAACACCCGCAGACCGCGGCGATGCAGCTCCTGCAGGACCGGCGGCCCGGCCACCGTGAACAGCTCCAGCCCCACCTTCACCAGCCCGACCTCGTCGCGGAGCTGCTCGGCCCAGCGGAGCGCGACCCGGACGTCCGACGTATCCAGTGCGGCGATGAGACGCTCGCGTCCCCGGCTCACCGCCCTTCCCCCCGAAACCGGGCCGGTTGACCCACGCGGCGGCGCATCCCTATACTCCCGGCCCGGGAGCGTCTCCCGGAAAGAGAGCACCGATGAAGCAACGCATTCCCATGATCGTCCTCGTGATCGCCGCGGCGGTGGGACTTGCCGCTTGCGATCGGGGCGCGCCGGACGCCTCCGTTGCCGAGGGCCCCGGCGACATCCGGGTGCTGCCGGCGGGGAAGGCGGTCAACCTGCAGGCCGAGGCGGCACCGGGCAAGGTCACCATCTATGATTTCCAGGCCGAGTGGTGCTTCCCCTGTCGGGTCATCCAGCCCAAGCTCGAGGAGCTGGCCCATGCCCGGCCCGAGGAGGTGGCGCTGCGGACCGTGGACGTCGTCAGCTGGGAGTCCGACGCGGCGGTGAACCAGGGCATCGAGTACCTGCCGTACCTGGCGATCGTCGACGCCGAGGGGACCGTGGTCGCCGAGGGGGACGTCTCCTTCGACTGGGTGAAGGAGGAGTTCGGCGTCGACCTGATGGGACTGCTCATCATGTAGCCCGGGGGGCCGGGTCGCCCCGGATGAGGCGGCCGCGCTCCAGCTGTCCCAGGAACACCTCCAGCCGCTCCCCGGCCGGCTCCACCCGGGCCCCGAACGCCTCCTGCAGCTCCGCCGCGATGTCGGCCACCGTCCGGCGACCGTCCAGCCGGGTCCAGACGAAGGTGCCGATGGCGTCGAGCCGCAGCCGCGGCGGTCTGGGGCGCAGCCAGCGTTCCACCCGTCCGGCCAGACGACCCCGGGCGACCCGGGGCACCAACACCACCACGTCCTCGCCGTCCCGCTCCCAGCGCGCCACCGCCCGGTAGCGCCGGCCGCCCGGGTCCGGGGAGAGCATCACTCCCGCGAGGCGCGCAGCGGCACCCAGACCAGCATGTAGAAGACGAACCCGAACGCGATCAGCCCGAGCCACGCGTTCGGGAAGAAGCGCGCCTCCTCGGGCACGGTGGCGTCGAAGAACATGCCGCGCACCCGGTCCAGGAAGGTCGGCACCTCGTCGGCTTTCAGCCCCAGAACGGCGTTCTGTGCCGCCAGGGCCGGGTCCGCGGTGGCGGGGCTGCCCAGCACGTTGAACCCCAGCACGAGGAACGCGATCACCACCGCGGTCAGGGCGCCCCCGGCGATGAGGCCGCTGGAGATCAGCACCCCGGTGTTCTCCGCCTTCTTCTTGCGCTCCTCGCCGGCGGCCTCCTTCCCCAGGGACCGGTCCATCGCCGCCCGGAACAGGCCGCCCACGAAGATCCCGGCGGTGGCGTAGAACGGCAGGTACATCCCCACGGCGATCAGCATCGGTGCCGGCGCCTTGATGAGGATCAGCCCGAGGGCCAGGAAGGCCCCCGCGATCACCAGCGGCCAGGGCATCTCGCCGCCCACGATCCCCTGGCTCATCAGCGCCATCAGCCCCGCCTGGGGGGCCGCCAGCGCCTCCGAGCCGATGGTGTAGGTGCGGTCCAGGGCCAGCAGGACGAAGGGAAGCACGATGGCGGCGGGGATCACGGCGATGATCTCGGCGATCTCCATCCGCCACGGCGTGCCCCCCAGCACGTGGCCGACCTTGAGGTCCTGCATCATGTCCCCGGCGACGCCGCAGGAGCAGCAGATCACCCCGGAGACCGCCAGGACCCCGGCGATCCCGGACGCCCCGGTCACGCCGAGCATGAGCATCAGCAGTGCCGCGATGATGAGCGTGGACAGGGTCAGGCCGGAGATGGGGTTGTTCGAGCTGCCGATCAGGCCGACGAGATAGCCGGCCACCGCCGCGAACAGGAAGCCGAGGATCACCATGACCACGGTGAGCACGAGGGAGCCCCCGTGGCTGTGGGTGAAGGCCTCGTAGAGGAAGAACAGGGCGACCGAGAGGACGAGGATGCCCAGGCCGACCCGCTTCAGGTTCAGGTCGACCTCCAGCCGGTTGCGGCTCCCCGCGGCGGCGCCGCCGCCGATCTCCGAGAATCCCTTGCGGATGCCGGACAGCAGCTGGTTGCGCAGCTTGTACAGGGTGAAGAACGCCGCCACGATCATCGCGCCCACCGCCAGGGGCTTGACCTGGCTGCCGTAGACCTGCCCGGCGATGGACATCCAGTCGCTCGCGCCGGTCGCGCCGGCGCTGAGCTCCGGCTGCAGGAACAGCGCCAGCGGCGCCAGGAAGAGGTGGCCGAGCAGGGCTCCCGCGAACAGGATCGCGCTGACCTCGAGGCCGACGATGAAGCCGACGCCGAACAGGGCCGGCAGTGCGCCGGGGGTCTCCCAGCGAACGCCGCCGAA
>JASFRI010000081.1:0-12647 GCA_050115015.1 Acidobacteriota bacterium | reverse complement strand
CTCCAGCCGGAGGCCGCACAGCTCCGAGACCCGGGCTCCCGTGGCGTAGAGGATCTCCAGCATGGCCCCGTCCCGGGCTCCCAGCGGCGTGCCCGCCTCCGGCGCCGCCAGCAACCGCTCCACCTCGACGAAGCTCAGGAACCGGGGAAGCGACCGGCCGGCCTTCGGGGTGTCGATGTCCCGGGTCGGGTCCCGGTCGAGGATCCCCTCGCGGTAGGCGAACCGGAAGAACGTCCGGATGGCCGCCAGCGCCCGGGCCACGGTGCGCGGGGAGCGCCCCCCGAGCCGCTGGGACCGCGCGAACTCCATCACGTCGTCCCGCTGGACGTCCTGGAGCTCGAGACCGCGCCGGGCCAGGAACGCCGCGAGATGCCCGAGGTCCGAACGGTACCCTGCGATGGTGTTCGCGGACAGGCCGCGCTCCACCTCCAGCCAGTGGAGATAGGCCGCCACGGGTTCGTTCATCGGCTCCCCCTGCAGTCGCGGGGCCGCAGGCGTTCCGCACTGTCCACGATCAAGGTCACCGGCCCGTCGTTCACCCCCTCCACCTCCATGTGGGCCCGGAAGACGCCGCTCTGGACCGCCAATCCCTCCCGGTCGAGGTGCTCGACGAACCGGTCATAGAGCGCGCGGGCCTCCTCCGGAGGGGCCGCTCCCTCGAAGGAGGGGCGCCGGCCCCGCCGCAGGCTGCCCGCCAGCGTGAACTGGCTGACCGCCAGCACCGCACCCTTCACCTCCTGGACCGACCGGTTCATCTTCCCGTCGTCGTCCGGGAAGATCCGCATTCCCGCCACCTTCCGCGCGCTCCACGAGACCGCGTCGTCGTCGTCACCCCGCTCCACCGCCACGAGGAGCAGGAGGCCGGGCCCGATGCGCGCGACGGCCTGGCCGTCGACACGAACCGCCGCCCGGCTGACCCGCTGCACGACGATCTTCACGGCCGCCGCCACGGGAGGACCGCCCCGAGCTCACGGATCTCCCGGCCCCCCAGTGCGAGGCTGCTGAGGGAGTAGGTCGCCACCCCGACGGCGATGGCGATCGCCAGCCAGGCCGCCCCCTGCGCCTGGGCTCCCGTCACCGGGAACGGGTGCAGGCGCCCGAGAGCCCGGAGGGCCAGAGCCATGATCCCGCCGGCGACGCCGAAGCGCAACAGGCCGGTGGGGACTCCGAGCAGGAACGCCATGCCGATCCGGCGAGCCAGGATCCAGGTCAGCAGGAGCATGTTCAGGGTCGATGCGAGGGAGGTGGCCAGAGCGATCCCGGTGTGCCCCAGCGGACCGATCAGCAGCGCGCAGACCGCCACGTGGAAGCCGAGACAGGCGGCCGCGACCTTCACGGGCGTGCGGGTGTCCTCCTGGGCGTAGAACGCAGGTGCCAGCATCTTGACGGCGGAGAACGGGAGCAGGCCGACGCCGTATCCCAGCAGCGCCCAGCCGGTCTGGACCGTGTCCTCGGGACCGAACTCCCCCCGCTGGAACAGGACCTGCACGATGGGATCCCGGAGGAGCACCAGCCCGACGGTGGCGGGCACCGCGATGAACGCCACCAGGCGGAGCGCGCCGGAGAGGGTCTCGGCCACCTTTCCCGCGTCCCCCTCGGCGAAGTGCCGCGACAGGGTGGGGAGCACCACCGTGGACAGCGAGATGGCGAATACGCCGAGGACCAGCTCCGTGATCCGGTCGCCGTAATAGAGCCAGGAGACACTGCCGTCCGCCAGGAACGAGGCGAACTGCGCATCGACGATCAGGTTGATCTGATAGACGCCGACGCCCACGAACCCGGGCACCATGAGCATCCCCACGCGACGCACCGCCGGGTCCTGCAGCCCCAGCCGGGGGCGGATGCGGATCCCCCGCGCCCGCAGGAACGGGAGCTGGAAGACGAGCTGCAGGAACCCGCCCAGCAGGACCCCGCCGGCGAAGGCGTAGGCCGGCTCCTCCAGGTGGGGGGCGACGAGGAGGGCGGAGAGGATGATGGACAGGTTGAGAAGCACCGGTGTGAACGCCGGCACCGCGAAGGAGCCTAGGGAGTTCAGGATCGCCATCGCCAGCGCCGCCAGACCGATGAAGAAGAGGTACGGGAACATCAGGCGGTTGAGGCTCACCGTCAGCTCCCACTTCCCGGCACTGTCCAGAAAGCCCCACGCGACGCCACGGACGATCAGCGGGGAGAGGAGGACGCCGGCCAGGGTCAGGAGGCCGAGGAGCAGCGCCAGGGTCCCGAACGCGCGTCCGGCGAACCGCTCCGCCTCTCGGGGGGGCGCGTCCCGGAGCTGGCGCGCGAAGACCGGCACGAAGGCCGCGGTCATGGCGCCCTCCCCCACCAGCCGGCGCAGCAGGCTCGGGATCCGCAGCGCGATGATGAACGCATCGCTGCTCCCGGCCGCGCCGAGGATCGCCGCGAGGAGGAGGTCCCGGACGTAGCCGAACACACGGCTGAGCAGGGTCATGACGCCCATGGCGCCCGCCGACCGTACGAGACCCCGCTGCGCGCTCATGGCCGGCTATTCTAGCAGCCCCCTCCCCGTCCCCGGCCCACGAAGCAAGCCGGCCGCCGATGTGCTACGCTCCCCCCCTATCCGGAATCGACGATGGTGGATTCGCCGTTTCCCGCGCGCCTGGCTCATCCCGACGGAAAACCGGGGCGGTCCCCCCGGGGGCGGCCCCGACTCGCGCCCCTCCAGGCACGGAGGGTAGGAGGCTATGCATGGCCAGCATCAACAAGGTGATCCTGATCGGCAACCTCGGACGCGACCCCGAGGTGCGCTACACCCAGGGCGGCTCCGCGGTGGCGAACCTGAACCTCGCGACCAACGAGGTGTTCAACGACCGTAACGGGCAGCGCCAGGAGCGCACCGAGTGGCACCGCGTGGTGGTCTGGGGCAAGCAGGCCGAGATCGCCAAGGAGTACCTCTCCAAGGGCCGGCAGATCTACGTGGAGGGGTCCCTGCAGACACGCCAGTGGGAGGACAAGGACGGGAACAAGCGCTACACCACGGAGGTCAAGTGCCAGCGGTTCGTCATGCTCGGCGGACGCGGTGAGCGGTCGGAGACGGTGGGCGGCGGACCCGAGCCGGAGATGCCGCAGGACAACGACTACAACGACTCCGACATCCCGTTCTAGCCGACGCGGGGCCGCCTAGCCGGCGGCCGCCTCGAGCTCCGCCAGCCGCTGCCGCGCGTCGGCGGCGTAGAGCGAGTCGGGGTAGGCATCCAGCATGCGGCGGTACGTGTCGGCCGCCTCGGCCTCCTGCCCCAGGTCTCCGAGGCAACGCCCCAGATCCAGGTAGGCCAGCTCGTTCGGAAACTCCGGGTCCTGGATGTCGAGCAGCCCCCGGTACCCCTCGCAGGCGCCGGCCAGATCGCCACGACGCTCCAGGAGCTGCGCCTTCTTCCAGCGGGCGAAAGGGGCAAGGAAGTGGTCCGGGCTCGTCGCCAGGAACTCGTCGAGCGCCACGGCGGCCTCGTCGAGCCGTCCCGCGTCGAACAGCGCCAGTCCCCGGTAGTAGCGCGCGCGGTCGGCGGCCGAGGTGGAGCCGTACGCGGCGATGACCTCGTCCGCGCGCTCCACCACCGCCTGGTAGCGCTCGGCGTCGCTGGCGAAGCTCTCCGCGCCCGGCTGCGCCCCCGCCACGGTGCCGTGGTAGGCGGCGGTGACCTCCGCGAGGGCCGCCTCGGCCCGGAGGTTGCGGCTCCGCTGCCACTGCAGGAATCCGTAGATCCCCAGGAACAGGACCAGGGCCGCGGCGACCCCCAGGAGCAGCGTCCGGGCGTTGTCCTCGGCCCATCGGGTCATCCGGCCGACGGTCGAGACGAACTCGTCGTGCTTGATCTCCTGGCGCGTGATCCGGTGCTTTGTCATCTCCGGCTGTCCCCCCTCGACCGCCTCCGGCGAGGCGAGTAACTATAGAGAAGCGGGCGCGCCGGCGTCAATCGTCGGGCGCTCCTTGAAAACGCGCGCCCGGGCCCGCATAGTCTCAGGGTGACCTTCCGGAGGAAGACCCTGGCGCCGCCGCGTGCACTGTGGCCGGTGCGCGGCGGCGGGGCCGCACCCGCGTGGCCCGGTACGGGCGAGGTGGGCCATCGGTCCCTGGGCACGCCGCGGGCGGCACGGCCCCGTCCCCGGTGGTTCCTGGACCCGGTGGCCGGCTGGTTCCGGCGCCTCGAACGGGTGACCAGCCTGTCCCTCAGCCGGGCCGTGTTCCCGCGCGTGCCGGGCATCGGCGCCCCGTACGGCTGGCAACTGCGCCGGGGGATGGTGGTTTCGGAGTCGGAGATCCCGCTCCCCGACCTGCCGGCGGGCCTGGATGGCCTCCGTCTCCTCCTGCTCACCGACCTCCACGCGGGGCCGTTTCTCGGGCCCGGCGTCCTCCTGGAGACCTTCCGCCGCCTCGCCTCCCTGCGCCCGGAGGTCGTCCTGCTGGGCGGGGACCTGGTCACGACGTCGGTGCGGGATCTCGAGCGGGTCGCGCCGGCGCTGGCGGCGCTGCGCGGCTCCCTCGCGACGCTCGCGGTGCTCGGGAACCACGATCATTACACCGGAGACCCCGCCGGCCTGCGAGACCTGCTCCGGGGCCTCGGGATCGCGACGCTCCACAACGACGCCGCGCCGGTGGAGCACCCGCGGGGACGGCTGATCGTGGCCGGGGTCGATGACCGGAACGCCGGCCGGCCGGACCTGGCCCGGGCGCTGGGCCGCGCCCGCTCGCTCCTCGGGGAGGGCACCGGGCCGGTCGTGCTGCTGTCGCACAATCCGGACATGTTCTTCGACGCCGCCCGGGCCGGCGTCCCGCTGACCCTGGCGGGGCATACCCACGGCGGACAGATCCGCATCCCGGGCCTGCCGGTCCTGGTCCGGATGAGCCGGTTCCACCTGGATCACGGGCGCTATCGCCACGGGGCGGCCGAGCTGGTGGTGAGCCGCGGGCTGGGGGTATCCGGGCTGCCGCTCCGGGTCGCCTGCTCCCCCGAGGTGGTCCTGATCACCCTCCGGTCGGCGAAGAGGGGGCTTCCCGACCGACAGCTCAAGTGATACTTGAGGTCTGTCGCCCTCGACGCCGGAGCCACGTTTGACTCCACGCCGGACCCGTCCTACCCTGAGCGCACACGGGGGGCGGGCCGGCCCCGCCCGAACCGTCATCCGGACACCCATGAAGCGCGAACCCGGGACGCCACCCGACCTCGCCGGGGACCTCCGCGCCTATCGCGGGCGATGGGGCCTCAGCCGCGCCGCCGCCGCCCGCGCCCTCGGCGTCTCCCCCACCACCTGGGCGCGCTGGGAGGAGGGGCGGGCTCACCCCCGGGGCCTCATCCTGCGGGAACTCCTGCGAATGCTCCGGAGGGGGGCGTACCCCGGGCAGCTTGATCTGTGGGATTGAGCGCGGCTGGTGCGCCCGGCAGGATTCGAACCTGCGACCTGCTGCTTAGGAGGCAGCCGCTCTATCCTGCTGAGCTACGGGCGCCAGGGACGGTCACGATATCCCATCGGCGCCGCCACGGCAACCGAAGGGGTCAGGGGACCGGGCGGATCGGGATCGAGCGCCGGGCGGCTGCCTCGTAGAGCGCCGCCAGGTCGGACTCCACCCGCTCCAGGCGCCATCCGACGGTGTCCCGCAGCGCCACGACCCGGCGCAGCTGGGCCGCCAGGGCGCCGGCGAACGACCCGCGCGTCAGGTTCCGCTCCAGGTCGCGCTCGAACCGGCGCGCGTCCTCTTCGATCGCGGCCAGGGCCCGGCGGAGGTGGCGCTGTTCCCGGTGCAGGCGAGCGGCGTCGCGGCTCCAGCGCTCGGACAGCGCGGCGGCGGCGTCTTCGTCGAGCGCCGGTGGGCCTTCGTCGGCGAAGGGGGCCGGCGCCGTCCCCCAGGTGAGGGTGGGGTCCCGGGGGCGGGCCAGCTCGCCGCGGTTGGCGGCCTCGGTGGCCTCGGCGTCCAGCGAATCCAGCGCGATCGTGAGGCTCAGGCCGCTCGGGTAGAGGGTCAGCTCCAGCCGCTCGTCCCGGACCCGCGGGGGAGTCTCGAGTCGTAGCCAGGACCCGTCCTGCAGCACCACGAGCCCCATCGGCCCGGCGTCCTCCGCAGCCGGGGGAGCGGAGGCGAGGGCGAGGAGCAGGATCAGGGAGGTCTTCATACGCACGGGGATGCGGCTCGCCGACCGGCGAGGCGGATCAGTAGCGAATCTGCGCCTCGATCGGGATGCCGTCCAGTCGCTCCCGCCCCTTCAGGAACGTCAGCTCCACGAGGAACGAGAGCCCGGCGACCACCCCGCCCGCCTTGCGGACCAGGCTCACCGCGGCGGCGGCGGTGCCCCCCGTCGCGAGAAGATCATCCACGATCCCGACCCGCTCGCCGCCGGTGACGGCATCCGCGTGCATCTCGATCCGGTCGACGCCGTACTCGAGGGAGTACTCCTGTGCGAGGGTGGCCGCGGGCAGCTTCCCCGCCTTGCGGATGGGGACGAACCCCACCCCGAGCCGCTCCGCCACCAGCGGGCCGAGGATGAAGCCCCGCGCCTCCAGCCCCGCGACCCGGCGGACCCCGGCGTCCCTCCAGGGCGCGGCCATCCGGTCCGCCGCCTCCCGGAGGGCCCCCGGGTCGCCGAGCAGCGGCGTGATGTCCTTGAAGAGGATCCCCGGCTTGGGAAAGTCGGGAACGTCGCGGATGTACGTGGCCAGGTCCAGCATCGGTCCTCCAGGAAGAGTCTCGGTTTAGTAGAGGATCTGGAACCCCACCCGGCCCGCTTCCGGGGTCGCGGGGAGCACCTGCAAGTCGTCCACGCGGGAAAGCGCCGGGCCCCGGCGCAGCGCCGATTCCATCTCCCCCACGTCGCGCTCGCTCCCCTGGGCGAGGACCTCGACCCGGCCGTCCGGCAGGTTCCGGGTGAAGCCCGCGACCTCCCGCTCCTGGGCCCGGCCCGCCACGAAGGCACGGAAGCCGACGCCCTGGACGCGCCCGGATACGAGGAAGCGCTTCGCGATCACGCGGGCCCTCCCCCCGCGTCGGCGGGCAGCGCCAGACGTAGGGCCTCCCCGAGGAGCCGCACCAGGCGCCGCCGCACCGGCTCTTCCAGCGGTCGCAGCCGTTCCAGCAGCACCGCCGGATCCGTCGGCGGGGGCGGTTCCTCCTCCCGGCGGCCGGTGTCGACCCGCTCCTCCATGCGGATCCCGAGGGCGTCGGCGAGGTGCAGCACCTCGCTGACCGTGGGACGGGCCGTCCCCTCCACCACGGCCTCCAGGCGGCCGAGGCTGATCCCCGTCGCCTCCGCAAGCCGGTTCAGGCGGAGGTTCCGCTCCCGCAGGATGGTCCGGACCATCACGAGAAAGCGGACCTCCTCGAGTCCTCCGATGAGGTCCTCACGGGAGCGCTCCGGGATGCGGCGGAACCGGGCGGCTCCCGGCCCGGGCACGAGACGCCCGGGCGTGCCCGCGCCGAACTCCTCGAGCAGGTACTCGGGTGAGACCTGGTAGATGGCCGCCAGGCGGGACAGGGTGCGGTAGTTGGGGCGGCTCCGGCCACGCTCCCACGAGGAGACCGTCGAGAAGTGCACGCCCAGCTCCCGCGCCAGGTCCTCCAGGGAGCGGCCCGAGGCGGATCGCAACGATTTCAGCCGCGCCCCGATGCTCCCGGGGGTGGACGGATCGGCAGCGGCGCTCACACCGGTTCTCTGCGGAAAATGCTTCTTGTAAGGGGATGCGTCGGCATTATAGGAACCCCCCCCCGCGGTGTCAAGAAAAATCTCGACGTTCCGTCCGGGGCGAAAGCGCCGCCGGCGACCTCCCGGCAGGACAGCTCGACGCACCGTCGAAGGGCGAAAGTAAACAAAGGTCTTATAATCAACGACTTCTATCCTCTATGCCCAGCACTCGACCCAGACCTAGACAAGGATTATACCATCCTTCGAGAGCGAGTCGACCCCCTTCGAGGGCCTCGCCGATGGGACGCGGGGGGTCGTCCTCGCGGCGGGAGGGCCGACCCCGGCAAGGCCTGCGGGCCCCTCGGGCACACCACGGCTAACAACGCGACGGGCGGCACGACCCGACGCTCTCCGGGGGGGGATGGAGAGCTTGCGGTCCAGGCCGGACCTCCGAGGGCGGGCTGGGGAACCGCCGAGGAGGTCCAGCGCAGGCGCGCGGGCTCCCGGGCCGGACGGTGGTGAATGCCCGGGCTTCTAGTCCCCTGCGCCGGAGAGCTGGCTCAGGCGGGCCTCGATCCGGTCGTGGAAGTACCCCTCGATCATCCCGTTCGAGATCCGCTTGAGCTCGGTGTGCTCGTAGGTCATCCGGTTGAAGGCGTCGGCGAGGATCTCCGCGGTCAAGGTCAGCCGCTGGCCGTTCTCGATCGGCTCGATCCGGCTCCGCAGCCGGAACTTCCCGAGCCCCAGCTTCTCCGGCTGGAAGAAGGGATAGGTCCTCGAAACCGCCGGCGGCGGGGTTGCCACGTCCGGACCGAAGTCCTCCCGGTCGAACGCCCGGTAGGCCGTCACGAGGGCGTCGTCCGGGGCCTCGGGATCCGATTCCAGGACCATCTCCTCCGCCTCGAGCACCGCGAGGAGGGCGGCGCGAAGCTCCTCCGCGGTGGCCTGGTACTCCCGGACGGCGGTCTCCGGGGGTGGCGGAGCCGCCGGGGCGGTCTGCTGGGACCAGCCGCGCCCGGGACCCAGGGCCAGCAGCGCCAGCCCGGCCAGCACCGTCCGGAAGGGAAGATTCCTCATCGGGTTGCCTCCTCCACGTGCGTCCGGATCCGCCGCCGGATGTCGCGCGGCAGGGCGGCGAACTCCACCCCGACGCCGAAGCGGCCCGGAATCGGCTTGTCGAAGACCCGCCGCACCTCGCCCTCGAGGCTCACGGGGCGGTCCGCTCCCGGCAGCGTCAGCGCCACCCGGACCCGGGAGCCGCGCGGGATGTACTCGGACACGTCCACGAGCACGCCGGTCTCCGAGAGGTCCTCCGAGTAGCCCTCGACCCGCCGCTTGACCGCCGCCCCTTCCAGGACGACCTCCAGGGAGATCGGCAGGCGCAGGAACGCCCGGAAGGGGATCTGCAACAGGTTGATCACCCGTTCCAAGAGCGCGCGGCCCGCGATCGGTTTGGCGACGAAGTCCGCGGCACCGGCCGCCAGGCACCGCTCCCGCACGTCCGGGCTGCCGAAGCTCGTGACGATCAGGACCGGGATGTCCTTCGTGCGGTCGTCCGCCTTGAGCTGCCGGCAGACCACGTCCCCTTTGCGGTCCGGCAGCTCGTAGTCCAGCAGGATGATCTGGGGGCGCTCCTTCACAGCGAGGTCCACCGCCTCCCCTCCGGAGGTCGCGGTCAGGATCTGGCACCCCGTGCGCTCGAAGAACGTGCGCTCGAATTCCAGGAAGAGCCTCACGTCGTCGACGAGCAGCACCTTGACGACCGCCATGGTTCCCCGTTTCCCGAGCCACTGCGAAGGACCTGTCGGATTCCGGCACCGGGCACGGACCGGTCGCAGGCCGACCTCCAGCGATTGTAGCACCGCGTCCCGGGTGATGCCCGCGCAGGGTGGTGGGGTCGCCGCGGCGGGGAGGGAGTTTGGTCGGGACGAGTGGATTTGAACCACCGACCCCCTGCTCCCGAAGCAGGTGCGCTACCAGGCTGCGCTACGTCCCGACCGCGTCAAGGCGACGTGGAAGTTTGCCGCTGCGGACACGCGCTGTCAACCGCGGGCCCCGGCGCCGGCCTCCCGGGGCGCGCCCGTCCGCTCGCCGCCGGCCCCGACCCGGGCCACCGCCTGGGTCACCCCGAAGCCGAGCAGGACCAGGCCGAGGGAACCCGCCACCTGCAGCGCGGACGGGGTGAACGGCGCGAGGGGATACGCCTCCGGCTCCAGCGCCGCGATGCGCTCCGGTGTCATGACGCTCCCCCGGACCACGTCCCCGGGCTCCGGGGGGACCCCCTGCTGGAACGGCCAGAGCCCCAGCACCGCCCCGAGGAGCAGCCCCAGCAGGAAGCCCAGGGTCGGCTTCTCGTGGCGGACGAGCAGGTAGCGGATCAGGTTGCTGATGCCGGCGATGCCGACGCACACGCCGATCCCCACCGGCAGGAACACGTGGAGCGGCCCCTCTAGGGCCGCCCAGAGGGACGCGCCCGCCCCCCCGCGGAGCAGCGCGTTCTTCATCGCGTCCACCGCCCCGAGGATGGTCAGGTACTGCCCCAGGATCAGCAGCAGGTAGCCGCCGGAGACCCCCGGGAGGATCATCGCCGACGCGCCGGCGACGCCGGCCACGAACAGGAGCAGGAGATCCGGCCCCGCGGCACCCGCCGCGGTCCCCGCGCCCGGCTGCACCAGTGCCATCGCCACCATGGCCAGCACGCCCACCACCCCGCCCGCGACCGCCGCGGCGGAAAGGGGCCGGAGGAGGCGCCACACGACGGGGATGCCGCCGAGGGTGAGCCCGATGAACAGGCTGAACATGGCCCAGCGGTGCCCGACCACGAGAGCCTTCATCGGCCCTGCGAGGGTAACGATGGCCAGCGCCGCGACCCCACCGATGCTGGCCAGGACGGCCAGGCCCCGCGGCCGCCAGCGCAGCGCGGTGACGTCGGCGATCCCCTGGATGAAGTCCGGATAGACACCGGCGGCGAGGAGCATCGTGCCGCCGGAGATCCCCGGCACGAGGTTGGCGAGGCCCATGAGCAGCCCGCCCAGCATGCCCCGCGCCAGCCGTGGCGTCAGGCGACCGTCGTCCCCTCGCGCCTGCAGCACTCAGCCCCCCTCGGCGAAGCCGTAGCGGCCCACCAGCGGCACGAAGGAGACCCCCTCCTCGTCCTCGTGGACCAGGTCCCCCGTCGAGGTCCGGGTGATGCGCCGCAGCGTCTGGCCGTCACGTCCGCCGAGGGGAAGCACCAGGCGCGCCTCCTCCCCGAGCTGCTGCAGCAGGGGCTCGGGCACCCCGGGGGTCGCCGCCGTGACGACGATACCCCCGTAGGGCGCGAACTCGCTCCACCCGTAGGTGCCGTCGAAGACCTTGAAGTGCACGTTCTCGATCCCCAGATCGCGAAGGGTCCGGCGGGCCCGCTCGGAGAGCTCGGGGATGCGCTCCACCGTGAACACGCGGCTCGCCAGCCGGGACAGGACCGCGGCCTGGTAGCCGGAGCCGGTCCCGATCTCCAGCACCGTCTCGCCGCCGCGGAGCTCCAGCAGCTCCGCCAGCCGGGCGACGACCCAGGGCTGGGAGAGGGTCTGGCCGTGGCCGATGGGGAGGGCGTGGTCGCCGTAGGCCTTGCCGGACAGCGCCTCCTCCACGAAGCGCTCTCTCGGCACGGTCCGCATCGCCTCCAGGACCCGCGGATCGTGGATCCCGCGCCCCTCCAGGTGACGGGCCACCATCCTGGCCCGGCGGATTCGCTGGTCCACTCAGCCGACCTCGCCCGCGAACGGTAGATCCCAGCCCCGGATCCGGTCGAGGGCGGCGTGGTTCGTCCAGTCGCAGTGCAGCGGGGTGACGGACGTCTCGCCCCGCTCCACCGCGGCCAGGTCGCTCTGCGAGTCGGGGCGGGCGCCCGCCGGCGAACCGCCGATCCAGTAATAGGTGCGTCCCTTCGGATCCTGACGCTCCTCGACCCCCTCGCCGTACACCCTTCTCCCCTGCCGCGTGAGCCGGACCGGATGGTCCTCCCCGCCGGGGACGTTGACGTTCAGCAGGGTGTCGGGAGGGAGGCCGTGCTGCAGGACCTGCTGCGCCAGCCGTCGGGCCAGTGCGGCGGCGGGTCCGTAGTCGACGGGATGCGACGAGGAGCGGCTGACGGCGATCGCCGGCACCCCCAGGAGCAGCCCTTCCAGCGCCGCCGCCACCGTGCCGGAGTAGGTCACGTCATCGCCGAGGTTGTAGCCGCAGTTGATGCCCGAGACCACGAGGTCTGGCCTCGCCTCCCGGAGCAGATGGACGATACCGAGGTTCACGCAGTCGGTGGGCGTGCCGTCCACCCGGTGTCGATCCTCTCCCATCCGCTCCACCCGCACGGGGTGGTGTAGCGTCATCGCGTGGGAGGAGCCGCTCCGGTTGCGGTCGGGGGCCACCACCACGACCCGCCCGAGCGGGCGGAGGGCGTCCGCCAGCGCCTGCAGGCCAGGAGCGTCGTATCCGTCGTCGTTGGAGAGGAGAACGGTCGCCATCGATCTCCCGGAGGAGAAGGCTGGTCGGGACGGCCAGATTTGAACTGGCGACCCCTGCTACCCCAAAGCAGTGCGCTACCAGGCTGCGCCACGTCCCGAACCGAATCGGTCCCCGTCTCCCATGGGGGTCCAGGAAGATGTGCAGGGGATCGAGAATCTAGCAGTATTCCTCGTGGAGCGTCAAGGAATCTCTTCGAGCTTCTCGTCCACCCGGCGCATGATCTCCACGATCTCCCGCAGCTCCCCCAGGGCCTTCCGGAGCCTGGCGGCCTCCGTGCCGGCCCGGGACTCCTTGGGCTGCGGGGCCGGCTCCGGAACCTCCCCCGCCTCCTCCTGCTCCAGGCGCTTGCGGGCGCCCGCGATCGTGTACCCCTCCTCGTGGAGAAGATGCTTGATGCGCTCCACGAGGGCGATGTCCTCCTCGCGGTACATCCGCTGGCCGGAGCGGTTTTTCTGCGGCGCCAGCTGCGGGAACTCCGATTCCCAGAAGCGCAGCACGTACGGCTGGGTATCGGTC